>LKNH01000010.1 GCA_001564135.1 Halobacteriaceae archaeon Tc-Br11_E2g27
AGGCTGTTCTTTCCCGACACTCTTTCCCGACGAGAAGGGCTCTCTCCTCCCTTTTTCTGTGTTCTATGCATTCGGTTGTTGATTGCGCGATTTGTATTTGATATCGCGCTATATGGTTTATTCTCTCGAATACCTACGACTTCTTGACGCTCATTGAATACGGAAAATATGGCGATTATGCCTCCGAGAGGGCGTGATACGTCGTTCTGATGGTCACGGGAGCAACGTCGGCAACGTCAGCGGCATCCTGCTGGGTGAGGTGATACCCTTCCCGCTGTGCAGCGGCATAGAGACAGCCCGCAGCGACGCCACCCGGATTTCGACCAACGTCGTGGCCGTTCTTGCGGGTCTGTTCGACCAGTTCCCGCGCTGACCGCTCGATGGGTTGGGGAACATCCAGTTTGCTCGCAAACCGGGCAAGATACTCCCGCGGATCGATAGGGCCGGTCGGCAGCCCAAGTTCGCGGTTCATCGCGTCGTAGGCTGCATCGAGTTCTGCCCGCGTCGCCTTTGAGACGTCGACAATCTCAGTCACTGTCCGGGAAACCGAGTCAGTTCGACAGGTGGCATAGACTGCCGCCGCAGCAAACCCTTCGAGCGAGCGGCCCTGTAGCAACTGTTCGTTCTGTGCGGATTCAAAGAGGACACACGAACGGTCGCGGATGTGTTCGGGAAGGTCAAGCGCGCTCACGACCTGTCGAATCTCGGTGAAGGCATAGACACGGTTTCGCTCTGCCTTGCTTCGGATCTGTGACCGCTTGTGCTGGCGGCGCAGGCGCGCCATCTGTCGGCGCTTTTTCCCTTTCAGCCGCGTCGAGTGCCCAATCTCGGTCGAGAGGCCGCGGTCATGGCGGGCCCGGGTAAGCGGTGCACCGGTTCGTTCAGGGTTGGTGTCGTCATCGTCGAAAGAACGCCACTCCGGGCCGGGGTCGATGGCATGTTCGTCGACGACCAGTCCGCACTGCGTGCAGACGGTCTCACAGTTGTCGGCTTGCAAACGACCCTGGCATTCGGGACAGGCGTGTGCTGTCGTCGCTGTCATCACATCGACCTTGTCCCCGATTGGGTATTTAAATCGGAGCGAGAAGCAGCAACTCTTGCAGCATCCCTCGATTCGAACCTACCGGTAACCGGTAGGTGGTCTCCCCGGTTGTCTCTCGCTGTGAGGACATTCTCCATGAAAATCCACTCTCGATGACAAACGTTTATACGTGATGCGGAGTCAGGACCGAGTAATGGGGTTGTCGGATATCGCGGCGGGGATAGAGATTACCGAACAGCAAGAAGAACGGGGTGTGGCAACGGTCGATACGACCGATGCTTCGCTTGCCGAGCGACTTGAACCATATGAGGCTGAGCTTCCGTGTTCCGCTGGTGAAGCCGCGACCGTGCTTGAGCGGTACACCGCTGGTGGCTCCGTTGGTGCTGCTGGTCGAGCCGCAGGCGTTGCGCCGGTGACGGCAGCCAAAACCCTCCACCTGCTTGGCGAATCAGTATTCCCACTCGGGCCGATAGCTCGGGATATTATCACCGACTTGATTCGTGGGAAGATTTCTCGCTGTGATGCACTCGAACTCACACGCGCAAGCGAGGCCGAGTTCGCGCTGGCGATGTATATTGAAACCCACGAGCCAATCGAGGAGGCCTGCACAGCTATCGAGGGTGTGCTCGCGGGGTCGGCCTCGCCGCGGACGACCCGGACGGACGAGTTACTTCGTTAATACATCCTGAGACAGCAATCGCTGTATCAATGACACGAAAAGGACCCCAATAGTCACTATGAGAGGGTGGTTTCCTTTCTTTCGGGTCGAGAAGCGTGCGCTTTTCACCGCTGGCCGAGGAGTGGGGAGTAATGAGCACACGCGAACAGACACTTCGACTGGCAACCCGGGGGTCAGCACTGGCGCTGACGCAGGCAAAGATGGTCAAAAACCGCCTGCGGACGCGCCGACTCTCGGTTGAACTTGTCGAGGTAAACACGACAGGAGATGAGATACGCGACGAACTCATCCATCGGCTTGGAACGACCGGCGCGTTCGTCCGCAGCCTTGACGAGAAGGTTCTTGCGGGCGAACTTGACGGCTCGGTTCACTCGATGAAAGATATGCCGACCGAACAGCCCGAAGAGTTGGTCATTGCTGGCGTTCCCGAGCGTGCACCTGCCGGTGATGTGCTGGTAACACCCGACGGTTTGACGCTTGAGGAGTTACCCGAGGGAGCCACTGTCGGCACTTCCAGCCTCCGCCGCGGGGCACAACTGCAGGCCGCCCGCCCCGACCTGACCATCGAAGGACTTCGCGGCAACGTCGACACACGTGTTGAGAAACTTCTCGCGCCGTCACTCCAGCGCGAACGTGACAAGCGAGTTGAGGCTGACCGCGAAGGAAGCTCGGAGGAGACACCAGACGAAGAGTTCGACCGCTCGCCAGAGGAGTGGTTCGAGAGCCTCACTGAGCGTGAACAGGCCGCCCTCGAACGTGATATCGATACCGAGTACGATGCCATCTGTCTGGCCGAAGCGGGCCTGGCCCGGAGCGGACTGCTTTCGGAGGTCAATTTCCAGCGGCTTGACCCGTATGCATTTGTCCCGGCTGCAGCGCAGGGTGCCATCGCTATCACGGCACTCGACGGCGAGACAGCTGAACTGATTCACGACCGACTCGACCACCCGCCCACGCGTGTTGAAATCACCACCGAACGGATGATTCTCGCGGAACTCGGGGGCGGCTGTGTTGCACCGGTCGGCATCCACGCCAAACTGCAGGGCGATATCGTCGCAACGACCGTTCGTGTCCTTTCACGCGACGGCTCCGAGGAAATCAAAGAGTCCCGTGATCTCCCTGTTGCATCACACGCAGAGGCTGCGTCGGCGTTCGCACAGGACCTTGCCGACCGCGGAGCGGCCGACCTCATCGAACAAGCCCGCCGCGAAGAGCCCGACGAACCGAAACGTGAGTAGTGTTCGAGAGACCAGATACTATATATGAGTGACAGCCCGACTCTTGCCTTCTTTCGCCCGGACGACGAGCGTGCAGAGGAGGCGACACGACTGCTTGCATCGCTCGGGGCCGACCCGCTTTCGGACCCGATGCTCGAAGTTCAGGCCACGGGAAAACAACCACGTGATGATGCTGATTACACAATCTTGACGAGCAAGACTGGAGTTGACCTGCTCGATAATTCCGTGGTGCTTGGTGGGGAACTGTGTGCAATTGGTGAGACAACGGCGGAATTACTGGCTGAAGCTGGCTATGACGTCGGTATCGTTCCGGAGACCTACACCTCCAGCGGACTGGTCGAGCGACTCGAAGATGAAGTGGATGGCGCTCGCGTCGAGATTGCTCGGAGCGACCACGGCTCACCGGTGTTGCTCGACGGACTCGAAGCCGCTGGTGCGTACATTCACGAGACCATTCTCTATCGGCTTGTCCGGCCAGAAGGCTCGGGCATTTCGACAGAGCGTGCGGCCGCCGGGAGACTCGATGGCGTGCTCTTTAGCTCCTCGCTCACGGTCGAGCATTTCATCGAGGCCGCCGACGAGCGTGGGATTCGTGATGATGCGCTCGCGGGGCTTGACGACGCCGTCGTCGGCGTGATTGGTGCGCCGACGAAGGCAACCGCAGAGGCGTTCGGCATCGAGGTCGATGTAGTTCCGGACGATGCTGATTTCGAGCAGTTGGCGCGTGCGGTGTTGGATGAACTCGAGTGACACGTTTGCCGACTCTCGACCGCAATCTTAAGCCCGAAGGCGAGCCAACGTCCTCCCGATGGGCCCAGTACCCGACCTCGCTGACCGGGCGGACGCCTGCGCTCGTCGGCTCTGTGCGGCGGATTCAGTCCTGCTTGCCTCGCATATCGACGCCGACGGGCTGACCAGTGCGGCGATTGCCTCGACTGCGCTCGCCCGCGCGGCCATCCCCCACGAGGTCGTCTTCAAAAAACAGCTTGATGCGACCGAAATTGCCTCGATAGCTGCATGCGAGTACGAGACCGTCCTGTTCACTGATTTCGGAAGCGGGCAGCTCGACGTTATCGCCGAACACGAGCAGGCGGGTGATTTTGAACCGGTGATTGCTGACCACCACCAGCCTGCCGACGCGGAGACCGAGTACCATCTGAACCCGCTTCTGTTTGGCATCGACGGTGCATCTGAACTGTCGGGTGCTGGCGCGAGTTACGTCCTCGCGCGTGCGCTTGCGGAGGTAGCTGACAGTCGCACCGAGACGACTGCCGCTGGTATCACAGAGGAAGACGAAATCGACGCCGAAAACAGGGACCTCGCTGCGCTCGCGGTGGTCGGCGCAGTCGGAGATATGCAAGCAACGCAGGGCGAACTCACCGGTGCAAATCGTGGCATCGTCGAGGAGGGCGTCGAGGTAGGGGTGTTAAACGAAACGACGGATATCACCTTTTATGGAAAACAGACTCGACCGTTGCCAAAACTGCTCGAATACGCCAGTGAGGTCCGCATCCCCGGCATCTCGAACGACCAGAACGGGGCGATTTCGTTTCTCGATGGGTTGCCCGTCGACCTCACTAGCGAATCGGGCTGGCGGCGGTGGGTCGACCTCTCTGACGATGAAAAGCAGGTGCTGGTCAGCGAACTCCTGCAGCATGCGCTCAAAAAAGGTGTTCCGGCGGACAAAGCACAGCAACTTGTCGGGACGACCTACACCCTTGCTGCCGAGCAGGAAGGCACTGAACTCCGCGATGCCAGCGAGTTCTCGACATTGTTGAATGCAACTGCACGGTACGAACGTGCGGATGTTGGCTTGGCGGTCTGTCTCGGTGACCGCAACGAGGCGCTTGAGCGCGCTCGTCGTTTGCTCGACAATCACCGACGGAATCTCTCGGAGGGACTCCAGCAGGTCAAATCTCGCGGTGTCGAACAGGCGGAGTATATCCAGTGGTTCGACGCGGGCGATGAGATTCGAGAAACCATCGTCGGCATCGTTGCGGGGATGGCCCTTGGCGTGGATGGCGTCGACCCCGAACGTCCAATCATTGCCTTTGCCCGCAAGAACGACGAGGAGACGAAAGTGTCCGCCCGCGGGACTGGCCGGTTAGTGGGCAGCGGGCTTGACCTGTCGGTCGTCGTTGGCGAGGCCTCACGGGCGCTCGGCGGCGATGGCGGGGGTCACGACGTGGCGGCGGGCGCGACAATCCCGGCTGGACGGGAGCAGGAATTTATCGAAAAAGCGGACGACATCGTCGGTTCACAGCTTGCTGAGTAGTCGGCCGCTGCATATCGCTACGCTTAAGCGTCAAAATCAAGTAAATTCGAATGCGCCAGGGTGGCAGAGTCCGGCCCAACGCATCCGCCTGCAGAGCGGAACCCCCGCCGGTTCAAATCCGGCCCCTGGCTTTCTGCGACGAACGAACGTGAGGAGCGAAAGCTACGCCGGTTTGAACCTTGGACGACTCAATAGATTGCACTCGCTTCCTGTGAGGCCGTTTGGCGTGCTATCTCTTCTTTTCTGACAGTGTGTTTCCGAACCGTGGGAATGACCCAAAACATAATTCGACAGGCCCTGTATCCTCATCCATGGATGCAGGGGACGGGAACGGTGCAACAGATGGAATACCCGAGAGTGAGCGAACTGTCGAAACTGACGAAGCGACCCTGACTGAGGAGGCGGAACTTGAACGCACGTTAGGGTTGGCTGGTGGGCTCGCTATCGGTATCGGGACGATGATTGGTGCGGGAATTTTCGTCTTTCCCGGGCTGGCCGGGGCGGAAGTTGGGACGGCAGCAACTGTCTCGTTCGCCATCGGCGGGGTCGTCGCAATGTTGGTCGCGTTACCGACCTCAGAGCTGGCGACGGCAATGCCCAAAAGCGGCGGTGGCTATTACTTTATTTCACGTGGATTGGGCACGCTCGCGGGGACGGTTGTCGGACTCTCACTCTGGTTCGGCCTCGTCTTTGCAACGGCCTTCTATCTTGTTGGACTGGGATTTTACGCGCTTGATGCGCTGGCCGAAGTCGGCATCGAATTTGCCATGAGTCCCGGATTGATTGTATCGGTCATTGCGGTACTGTCGGGGATTGGCTTCACAGTCTTGAATGTTACCGGGACCGAGAACGCGGCGAAGTTACAGAACGGCATTGTTGCCCTCCTGTTGTCGATGCTCGTGGCCTTTCTCGGGTTCGGCCTTCTGGAAGTCTTTGGCCTCGTGGATGCCGACACGCCGCCCGGTGAGGCACAGGATGTCTGGGCAGCCATGCCGATTATGTCGGTTGCTGCACTTGTCTTTACCTCGTATCTCGGCTTCGCACAGGTTGCGACCGTCGCTGGTGAGATGAAAAATCCCGGCAGAAATCTCCCACTTGCGATGATTGGCTCGGTCATTATTGTCACGGTCATGTACATCCTGACTATTCTCGTTGCAACGGATGTCTTTACACAGGACCAACTCGCCGATGCTGGCGAGACAGCAATGGTCGACATTGGGCGGGAACTGCTCGGTGCCGTCGGCGCACTCGTCATTATCCTTGGCGGACTGTTAGCAACGATGTCGAGCGCGAACGCCTCCATTTTGAGCACCTCACGAGCGATTTACGGTGTCTCGAAAGACGGACTCTTGCCGAAGTGGGCGAGCCGAATCAACCTGAAATACGGGACCCCACACGTCGCGCTGGGACTGGCTGGCGGTCCGGTTATCGTCCTCGCTGCGACCAGACAGGTGTCCTTGCTCGCAGAGGTCGCCTCATTTCTCCATCTCATCATGTACGGGCTAATCTGTGTGGCGTTGCTGGCAATCCGTCGGGATGAACCCGACTGGTATGACCCGGATTTCCGGGTTCCCGGTGGGCCGGTCATCCCGGCACTTGGTGCAATTTCGAGTTTTGGGCTCATCCTGTTCATGGACACTGCCTCACAGCTTATCGGACTCGCAATCATGCTCGGCACGGCCGTGTGGTATTTCTACTATGCACGAGACATTACACTCAAGGGGGCCCTGTAATGACACACGTACTCGTTCCTGTGGCGGTGCTCGATGGCGAGACAATTTCGCCTGGGCTGATAGAGGCACTTGGCGGTCTGACAGTCACCGTTCTCGGCTACCACGAGGTGCCCGAGCAGACGCCGCCAGAGCAGGCACGTGAGCAGTTTATCGACCGTGCGACCGAAATTCTCGACAATATCGCCGCCGAACTCGAAGCCGAAGGAGCAACGGCATATCACCGGATGGTGTTCACGAAAGACCTGGATACGTCCGTGAAACGGGTCGCTGCCGAGATTGAGTCGGAGGCAACCCTGATTGTCCGACCGACGCCGGAGGTTGAAGAAATCTACGTTGCGATTGGCTCGGAAAAGCAACTCCCGGTTATCGGCGCAGCACTTGAATCTCTCGTCACTACTGTCGATGCCGATATCTTCTTACGATTTTTTGTGGACGAGGAGCGAGCAACTGACGAATCAGATGGGGAACGCATCCTTGCCCAGCTTACCGACATGCTCACCGAGGCAGGGGTGTCACCCGAGCGGATTGATACCGCTGTTCAGGCGAAAAAGATTGCTGTCGGGCCAATCGTCGCCGACGCCCAAGGACGAGGCGTGGACCTTGTCGTTCTCTCGGACTCTGGACTCTCGCTCGCCGAAATCGTTTTTGGTGATATCGAAGAACGGATTGCCAACCAGTTGCTTGCGCCCGTGCTTGTCGTTCGGCCGGCCGATACTGTGGAGCAAGAGGAGGAGTGACTCAACTTGCCGAAATCGACCGCTCAATCCAGCCAGTAGCGCCATCGGGATACGGCCCAGACTGTTCTTCCGTTTGGACGGTCCCCTCGCCATCAACAACTCGTGCGCGGAACTCGAACTGGTTCTGGTCGTGTTCGTCGGGTCGAATTTCGTATATCCACTGTCGAAGGGTATCCGGGTCAGGCAACTGCTCGCTGAGCATGGCATCCTCCCAGGAGTCGCCGCCATCCAGCGAGACTTCGACGGTATCAACGCCACGGGAACCTGCGTAGGCGTGTCCGACGACCTGAATCGTCCCGCCTTCAAGACGGTTGATGCGGTCAATTTTCGTCACGGCGTTGACTTCACCCATCCCGTTCCAGCCCCGGTCTTCCCAGTAGCCTCCATCCTCGGCGTCGATAATCTCTATCTCGACGAGCCATTTCATATGCAGTTTCCCCCAGCGATTCGGTACCAGCAACCGGACAGGATGGCCATGCTCCGGGGGTAACTCGAATCCGTTCATCCCAAACGCAAGGGTGCAGTCTTTCAGTTCGTCTACCGAAATCGAGTAGTAGTACTCATCTGCCCCGTACATCATCGCGTAATCGCCCTGCAGCTCGACATCTTCAAGCAGGTCGCCGACGCGACAGCCGGTCCAGACCGCATTATCGAGCAGGTTGCCGTCGATATCGTCGCTGAGACATCTGATTGCTTTGTGCTCGTGGACAATCTCCTGGCCCTGAATGTCGCTGTAATTGAAGCTTGTCTCCTCCTCAACTGCACCCGTTATTTCGAGTTCCCAGGTCTGGGAATCGAGCTGTGGTGGCTCGGGGTTGATATCGACTGTATAAAAGACACCAATCTCGGAAATAAGCGGCTTCAGGTTCTCCGCTGCCAGTGATTTTTCGTTGGCTTCGTCGACTAGCGATTCGGCTTCACGACGGACCGCACCTGCCTGGAGTGCCTGTTCGGTCCCCTGTGTCTGCTGGCGCCGAATAAATCCCACAATGTGTGCCAGAACGTTGAACGCGGCAATTCCACCAACTACTTTGACCGTCGTTCTGCGCTTCTCGTTCATCGGTTCGTCGGGTAATCCCGGGAATTCCTCGATGACGAGAACAGCGACGCCACCGACCACTGCCGGGCCGACTGCAGAAAGAACATCACCGACGACGATTGTGCCTGCAATAGCTAACAGCACGGCTGCAACCGCTGCCCCAGCTTCCCGTTCGTACGCCGGGAGCATGCTACCGGTAAATCGGTAGCTTGCGACGCCGAGTATCCCGAGCAAGACCGAGAGCACTCCCCCGGTAAAGACCATGCTCAGCCAGAGGGCGTTGCTCCCGAACTCCTGAACAACGGTCGAGACGAACGCACTTGGGAGCACTTCCAGCGCGACAAAGTTAAAGGACGAGACGAGAAATCGTTCCGAGGTCGCAAACAGTGCAAACGAGGTTGCCACCGTCGAGATGCCAACAGCCAGTACCGCGATTGCGTTGTGGAAAATGGTTTGTTTCATGTCTATTGTGGTTGTCCTCTCGTCGCTGACTGCCTGGTGTGAGTCAGCAAGGCTTTGTGTTAGGAACTCTCGTTGTCGTATCCGTCGTAGTCGTATTCGTCATCGTACTCGATGTCGTCGTAGTTGGGGCTATCCTCACCATCGTCGGGGTGTTCATCATCGCCGGGGTGTTCTCCCTCGTGGGCACGGATAGTGAGGTCATCAGCGTCGACTCCCTCCCCATCGAAATGGCCCTCTGCAACGGCTTCTCGCCCCTCTGATAAGGTTTCAGGTTTGTCCCCATCGTAGGCGACGGCAACAGTGTAGTTTCCATCAGTCACGTCGAATTCGATGCCGTCCTCGTCGTTCAGGTCGACGACAATCCCCTCCAGTTGGACGACCTCTCCGTCGTACTGGTCGTCCGTCTCGAGGTCTTCGGGTGTGACAAACTCCGCTGATGAGCCCATCGTCGTGGTTGCCAAGACAGCCAGCAACACCACGACAAAGACGCTCCCGAACAGGAGTTTGGTTCGGCGTTCCATGTTATAATATCTACCTCGTTTGGCCGTATCAAGGCTTCGCCTCTCCTCACGGAGCAAGAATGCTGCTGCCTGCAGTTTTCTTCTTCTCGCCCCACTGGAACTGCCGAGCGATATTTCAGGTCGGAACCCAAAATTCGAGCATCATGACGTTCACTCGGCGGCAACTGTGTGTCGCAGCAGGCGCACTCGCTGTGGGGAGTGCTGGCTGTCTCGGCGGTGACGATGCGTCGGCACCCGAAAGAACCGACGCTATCCCTGAGGCTGACACACCAATCGAAACGTGGTCCTGGGATGGTTCGCTTCCTGTCTCGTCGCTCACACAGTATCATGACCCAACCTGTGGCTGCTGTGAGGACTACGTGGCCTATCTGGCGATGCACGATATCGATGTCACTGTCGAGCGAACTGATGACCTGGCGGCGAAAAAGACGGAACTTGGCGTCCCCTCCGAGATGCGAAGCTGCCATACACTCGTGTTTGATGAGTATCTCGTCGAGGGACACGTTCCACTGGAAGCTATCGAGCAGCTATTCGAGGAAGAACCGGCGGTTGCGGGAATCGCCATTCCGGGCATGCCAGCCGAGTCACCGGGGATGGGGGAACCTGGCGACCCACTGCAGGTCTACTCGTTTGACGAAGATGGAACGGTTTCGGAGTTCGCGACGGTCTAGAGTAACGACAGCAACAGCCGGTCCAAATCAAATAGTAGTGCCACGCCGCTGAGCAACAGGACAATTCCGATGATTCGGCGAACGACATCCGGTTGGTTGAGTGCACTCACTCGTTCCTGCAGTGGCTTTCCAGCAACTTTTGCGCCGTAGGCGACGCCGAGAAGCGGTAGTGCAAACCCGACGCCGTAGATGAAAAGCAGGAGTCCGCTATCCATGGTTCCGCCGCCGGCGGCAGCATAGGCAAGCACAGCACCGAGAATTGGCCCGACACACGGCAGCCAGATGAGGCCAAGTGCAAGCCCGAGCACGAACGCCGACAGGAGAGGACGGCGCTGCTCATCAAGTGCGCTCACTCGCATTGTTGCACGTCCAGCGAGTTTCGAGGAGTAAGTCGAATAAGCTCGGTGGAGGTCATCATCCACCATGACGGCACCGAAGGCGATAATGAGCAGAAATGCTGGGGTTCGAAGGCTATCCGGCGAGAATGCAGTGAGCGTTCCAACGAGAAGACCGAGGGCGGTAAAGGAGGTCAGACTGCCTGTCACGATAGCGAGCGGCCGGAGTCGGTGGCCGACGCTGCCGGCAAGCAGCGGCGGCAACAACGGCAGACAACATGGCGACAAAATCGTCGCAATTCCGGCCAGAAAAACGACGGACAGGCCTGGAATATCCATTGTTTCACGGTACGGAAGTAGAACGTTTAACTTGCCCGTTCTCGAACGCTCACCTAATGTCGCTGCTTACTGTCTCAGCCGTCACGAAGCAGTTTGGCCCCCACATTGGCGTTTCATCTGTCTCGTTCGAACTCGATGCCGGGGAGTCGGCTGTCATCGTCGGTGCAAACGGAGCGGGCAAGACGACGCTTATCCGGATGCTGGCGTCGCTTTCCCGCCCGACAGAGGGTGAGATACTACTCGACGGCGAGCCAGTTATCGGCAACGCAAACGCACGCTCTCGGATTGGAGTGGTTGGCCACGACACGATGTTGTATGATGAGTTGACCGCGCGCGAGAATCTCAAACTCCATGCGCGGTTGCACGGCGTCCCGGAATCACGAAGCGAGCAACTGCTGGAGACTGTTGGGCTTGCCACGCGTGGGAGCGACCGCGTCGATGGGTTCTCCCACGGAATGCAAAAACGCGTCTCGCTTGCCCGTGCACTTCTCCATGACCCTGACCTGTTGCTTTTTGATGAGCCCTACTCGGGGCTGGACCAGGCCTCTCTCCAACGAATCACTGAGGTTCTGTCGGCGCTTGAGGACAAAACAGTGATTGCGACAACTCATGACCTCGAACGCGGCTACCATCTCGCAGACTCCGTGCTCTTTTTCTATCGTGGACAGTTAGTCGAACAGGCCCCAACGACCGAGTTCGACGACGTAACTGACCTTATCGAGCGATATGACGAGAACTGCCGATTGGGCGATGGACAGACGACGCCCGGCGTCTCACCGACGGGAACGACGCCGACAACGGTCACAACAGATGGCAACCGACCTATCGACGGTGGAGAGAATTGATGCCTGGTCGTTACTTTCGGGCAGTCTATGAGATTGCCCGCAAAGACCTCATCGTCGAAACCCGAAGCAAACAGACGATAAACGCCGCGTTTGTCTTTGCGTTTCTCATCATCGTCGTCTTCTCGTTTGTCTTCGGCGAGCGCGTCGAAGACCGGGATATCCTCGCCCGCGGAGCCTTATGGCTGGCTGTGGTCTTCGGCGGGGCGGTTGGGTTGAGCCACGCCGTTGCACTCGAAGGACAGAACGAAGCAATCGAAGGACTCCTGCTTGCCCCCGTCGACCGGTCGGCTATCTACCTCGGGAAAGTCATTAGCGCAGCGATACTTATCGGCTTTATCAGCCTTCTGTCGCTGTTTTTCGTTGCTGTCTTTCTTGGCTATGCCTTCGACGGTAATTCGTTGCTTTTGGTTGCACTCGTCGTTCCGCTGGTGGCAATCGGCTTTAGCGCGGTCGGTGTCCTCCTCTCGATGTTGATGTTGCATTCTCCGCTTCAGGAGTCGCTGCTTCCGGTGTTGCTCATCCCGCTTGTCATTCCGGTTATCCTCTCTGGGACGGCCCTCACGCAGGTTGATATCGCTACGGGAAACGCCTTCGAGTGGCTGCAAATCCTACTGGTTTATGACCTGCTGGTGCTCGTTGTCGGCTGGATGACTTTTGAGTACGTCGTCGAAGAATAACGAACGGTACTAGTTGGTGTCACGCCGTCGGTCACCGACAAGCAACAACACCATACCGACCATCCCCATAATCACGCCGAGCCAAATCTGGTTGGCAAGTGGATATTCGGTGATAGTAAGGCCGGCCCCAATCTCGTCAATCTCGGTCGCAACGATGTAGGTGTCACCAGTCAGACCGCGCTGAATCAGTGGGTCGTTGGTGTTCATCTGCGAATCTGTGTGGTCCTGCGCAGCGATTGTTCCGGAGGCAACCTCATTGTCGCCTTCGTAGACGGTAATATCCATCTGATGGTCGATGACGCGCGGTGTATGCACGTCACTCGGTGGGTCGGCTACCGTTCCCATGTTCTCCGCATTGGTGTAAATGTAAGCGTCCGCTCCGACATCCTCGGTTGAATCGAACTGGAAGAGACTGCCAAGGGCGATAATTTCCTCACCCTCTTCGAACGAGACGCTGTCGGGGTCGCCGGCCACCCAGACGTCGGTTCCGTCGAGCTGTGCAACGGCTGTCCCCTCTATCTGGTCAACCGCCGTTATCTCACCCCTCACAAGTGGGTTTTCTTCATAGGCAGTCAGGACGTCTTCCGGCGACAGCGCCGCATCTTCAACATCTGGTGTTGTTTCGGACTCGTAACCCGTCACTTCGATGGTATACTGGCCGTCATCCGACTCCTCGACGATGGGTTCAGGATTGTCTCCGACATCTTCGAGGCCGACAACGACCGCTGACGAGGAGGCGGCAAACAGGTAGATAAACGAGATAGCGATTATCATCACCGCTGCGCCGACGTGAATCAACAGGATGCCTGCCTCCCGCATCTGGAAGGAGCGTGAGGGAACACCTCTCGCGCGCGAGACAAACCGGGCAGCCCACGTACCGGCGAAAAAGAGCGCGGGCGGGACGATGGAGAGAACGCTCATGTTACCGACGATACGGTAGACAATCGGGTCGTGGGCAGCGGGGTCGCTCAGATACCAGTTGCCGGATGGGGCGATGAACGCGGCGACGAGCGTCGCCAGCGTTATGGCCACTGTTGCGCCAATCGCAAGCCGTCGCTTTCGCATGTCCAGCAGGGCATACAGCCCACCGACAATCAGCATGGCAACGACGACGGGGTAGCTCCACAGATTATAATGGTCCTGTCCGACGCCTACCTCGACGCCCGTGATTGTGCTTCTGACGACCGGGAACAACAGTCCCCAGACGGAAATAAAGGCCAGCACGGCAAACGAGAGCACGACTGCGTGAAAAATCGTCCCGTGACTGAGCCAGTTTCGGTCGGTGCTGCTCTCGTCGCCACCGTTGAGCAACCAGTAGGCGAGTGGAAGGCCAATGGCGAGAATGCCGGTCACCACCATCAAAAATAGGACACCGGCACCGATACCGCCGGCAGCAAAAGAGTGGACGCTCCGGAAGACACCGCTACGGACAACTGTTGTGGCGAAGATAATCAGTGGGAACACGAACGCTGCTGCTGCCGGGGCGAACAGCTTGTACTCGCCAGTCTTGCTATAGCGGTTTGTGGCATGCAGCGTTGCGGTGAGCCACAGCCAGGGAATCAGGACGGCGGTTTCGACGGGGTCCCAGGACCAGAATCCGCCCCAGCCAAGCACGCCATAGGCCCAGATTGCGCCGAACAGGATTGCGGCAGTCAACAGCAACCATGACACCCGCAGCCAGATAATCATGCTCGGCAACCACTCTTTAAAGACGCTGTCCTGTCCACGAAACAGCGAGACGAAATGGGTCACGCCGAGGGCGAACGGAACGACAAGCAAGGCGTAGGAGGCAAACGTGATTGGTGGGTGAATTGCCATCCACGGGTCGATGAGGAGTGCATTTATCCCTGACCCGTCCGCCGGGACGTAGTTATCGGGGACACCTGATTGAGCGACTTCGATGGGGGTAAACGGACTCTGTGTCACGAGCATGAACGCGAAGGTCGCAACGACACCCAGCGAAAGGGATTGGACGAGACGAGAGCCAAGCCCTTGAAACCGCGATGAGTAGACCGTATACGTTGCGACAATCGCAGTCAGGGTCGCCCACAAGAGAATGGAACCTTCGTGATTCGCGTACACGCCCGTTACTTTATAGAGGAGGTCAAGATGGTCCGCTGAATTCTGATAGACGTAGGCGTTCGTATAATCCCCGACAATAAACTGGTAGGTCAGATAGAGGTGGGCAATGACCAGCGATACGGTTGCAATGCCGGAAGTGAGTAGAATTGGCTTTCTGAGCTCGTCAGTTTGGGCAAGATAGCTGTAAAACAACAGTGCGGCGGCAAGCGTTCCGGTAAATGCCGCAATAACAATCAGGAGCGTTCCGGCCGTCAGCGATGCTGGAACCATCGAAAGTACTGTTTCACTCATATTAGCTTGCAGCCAGTCCCGCTTCGAGTTCCTCTTTGAATCGGTCCTCCTCGGTGAAGCCGCCGAGCTGTCCGAGAATCTCCTCGTTATCGTCAATAATCACGTGCATCGGTGGATAGAGAGCATCGTGGTCTGAGGCCAGAGCTGAGCCATCTCCGGGTTCATCTAAATTGATGGCTAACAGGACATACTCATCCAGTAACTCCTGAATGTCCTCGTTTTGATAGTGGTCATCCTCGTAATCCTGACAGTAGGTACACCACGTTGTCCAGTAATAGACAAGCACTGGCTTGTCCTCCTGTTCTGCCACCGAGAGCGCCTCGTCCGGGTCCTCGTGCCATTCGATGCCGCCCTGATAGGTGTAGTCCTGGTCGCTCATGACCGGGGCAGCGTTCATCGAATAGTAGCCGAAGCCGAGCGCCCCGACGAGAACGAGAATTGTAAGTAGTTTTCGCGGGGTCATCTGGAACAATCTACCTACTGCCCAAGTAAAGCCATTACGCTCATTCTAAGAAGCTTGCATTTCGGCTACGACACGGCTGACTAGCCAGCGAAATAAAATAAAATCAGATTGATAGGTTCTGCGTTACGCGGTCTGTTGCTGGCGCATGTAGACGATGGTTGCAAGCGCCGCAACAAGTGCAAGTGCAAGGATACCGGCAAGCACAGCCATCATGCCGAGACCGTCGTCCTCACCGTTTTCGTCTTCATCGACTTCCTCGCCGATGGCATCTTCAAGGTCAATGTCCATCGCGTCCATCGGAATCATCGACTCACCGCTTGGGTTTGGTAGCTGCGGCATCGTCTGCTCTGGGTATTCACCAGTGAGCGCGGTCAGGAAGGCGTGGATATCTTCGACCTGCTCATCTTCGAGTTCGGTATCGAGCTGGCAGGCACCCATCATGCGGATGGTTTCTTCGAGCGTTTCAGCCTGTCCAGTGTGCAGGTATGGCGCAGTGTGTTCGACGTTCCGAAGCGTTGGTGTCTTGTAGACGTACTGGTCTGCTTCGTCACCGGTCACGCCCATGCGACCATCATTTTCTTGCAGGTCCCAGTCCTCGATGTACTCCTCACAGAGTTCGTTATCTTCGTAGGTTGGGTTTCGGTCACCGTGGAAGTTGCCTGACTCAGGGTCGTCCCACTGGCCGCTGAACATCGGTCCGCTGTGACAGCTCTGACAGCCAACTTCCTGGAAGGTTTCCATACCGTCAATCTGCTGTTCGGTCATTGCATCGGCATCACCGCGAGCGTACTGGTCGAACGGACTGTTGTCGGTAACAAGCGTGCGCTCGTACGCTGCGATTGCTTCGGTCACGCGTTCGAGGTTCACTTCCTCGTCACCGAAGACATCCTCGAAGCGGTCGGTGTAGCCATCGACGGCTCTGACGCGGTCAAGGGCTGCTTCGTGGTCAGGCATTCCCATCTCGACGTCAGCAACGATTGGGCCTTCTGCCTGCTCTGCAAGCGTGTCAGCGCGACCATCCCAGAACTGGGTGTGGTGGAATCCGGAGTTCCACACCGTTGGTGAGGCAACTGGTCCTGTCAGACCGTGGACACCCATGGCGGTCTGGCGACTGTCGTCACCACCCTCCATGACGTTGTGACAGGTGTTGCATGAAATGGTCCCAGTCTCAGAGATACGTGGGTCGAAATAGAGCATTTTCCCGAGCTCTATCATCTCCTCAGTATCGTCATCGACGTTCTGTGCTTCGTATCCCGGGTGTGGGTCCTCTATCGGGTCAACCGGGAGGTCGTCTGTCGCATTGTCTTCTTGGGTGACTGCTTCGTCCGTTGCTGAGACAGCCCCTGCTGCTGCAATCAGCACCAGACATGCGAGCAGACTGATAAATGCAATTTTCACATCACGATTCATACTCGAAACCTACATTGCCTATTATAAAAATGTTGTTTGAATTCTCACTTGCCGTAAGGGAAATACACCCGCTATATCGTTCGGGGAAGCCGTCATATAGCGGTTATAATGTTTGGTAATATTTAACAATGGATTTATTTTGATACTTTTGCTTAGCGATTGATGGCGGTCACATCCCGCATCCGTTCTTCACTCTCCGTCTTTGCGTCGGCTGAGAAAGAGACGAAGATTTTTTCGGTTGCTTTCCGTACCCACTGCTGTGAGTCAGACACGCGCTCGGTCGCTACTACTCGGCGCTGCCATCGTTATGATTGTTGCGTTGCTTGCTGGGAGTTACTTCTTTGTTATCGCGGATGGAGACGATGTTGACTCTGAGAACGTAAACGAGAACATGGATGGACTGGATGCGTATGCGTACGAATCGACACAGACGCTGCAATCGGAGGGAGCGAACGATACGGTCACGCTCTCCGGCGAAGTTGACCGCACTGCAAACAAAGCGGTAATTCGAGAGACAACTGAGACGACTCTCGGTATTGCGGACAACGAGACTGTAGAGCGGTATTTCGTTGATGGGACTGAGTATATTGGTGGTAATGCAGAGTGGGAAACGGTGACCACCGACGAACGTACGTGGCATGAGTTCGACCCGCTGCTCGATATCACGGAGACGCTAGCTGAAACGGAACTAGAACGTGAAGGAACTGCGACCGTCAACGGCATCGAAACGGACGCGTTCGAAGCCACAATCAACGAATCGACCGCTGCAGAGTTCTTCGGCTTCGAGGAGTCCGGACATATCCCACTGGAAGTTGAAGAGATTCAGTATGTCGTCTTTATCGACCCCGAAACTGAGTATCTCCACGGGATTGATATTCGGGCGATGATTTCACAGGGTGGCGAACCGGCACTGGTGACGACGGAGACGACTATTTCTGACCACGACGAAGCGGTTTCGATTGAGCCCCCTGATGGGGCGGAATCGAGCGAGTGAGCGAGCTAGTTCGTTAGACGCTTGCTGTAGATTCCCAGTCCGAGCAATGACGCAACAATGAGCAGGCCACCGATTGCGCCGCCGATAACCCCAACTCCAACAATCACCAACATCGGCTGGCTTGCTGGGTCAAACACCGCCGGTGTCGGTGCCACGAATCCGATAATGAAGACGACGGTCAGATACACCAACGAGATGCCAACCCCGACAATCGCTCCGTTTTCGAGTTGCCTTCTGTACTCGCCATCTGCGATTGCGGTTCCGATTTTGACCTGGCTCGCCCCGACCAGCGCGAGTAACCACAGGTAGCCAAACAGGAGCGATACCGGGAACGTCCCGATTTCGGTGAGTATCGGCCCCAACTCACCAGTCAGATGCAACACCAACGCTATTCCAACGGTCAATCCGACAAGCACACCTGTTCCGACAGTCAGGACTTCTAGCACTCGCTCAGGCTGTAGGCCAGTGGGCTTGTTATCCATACGCGACCACCCCTGCAAGCAGTACGACTGCGGCAAAGAGCCAGCCAGTCATCGCGTATAACCGTCTCAGTCCTGCCCCGGCAACGCTAGCCTGGCCCGCTACTTGGCCTTCTCTCACCACGAGCGACCGGAGTACCGAACTCACGACAATTGCGAGCAGTACGGTAAGCTTGAGCGTAAATGCTAGCCCTGCGTTCGTCCCGGGTGGTGCTACGCCGAACCCGACGATATTCCCCAACCCGGTGAAGACGACGATGGCAGCTATCGGCCAAAAGAGGAGTTCGAACCAGGTGAGAAGTTGCACTGAGATGTCCCGGTCAAGCAGGAACAACAGCCACAGGCAGCTACTGCCGCCAAGCAACAATCCGGCTCCAAGGACGTGCACCGAACGAATGAGAACGTATTCGGAGCCAAACATATCTCTACACTACGGAAGACAGGTTATGATACTATCGGACCTGCGCTCTTGCAGGTTTGACTCTTGGATGCGTATCACTTGAACTACCGTAGTATGAAGGAATCCGAACCCATACTATAAATTGCTGGATTCCTGACGGACTCCTATGCGACGGCGTACATATCTGGCTGCACTCTGCACACCACTCTTAGCCGGGTGTCTTGGTGATGATGACACGCCTGCGGAGGTCTCTTTTTCGGGTTCCGGTGACCACAGCGAGGAAGGAATCGAGATTGAGGAAGGATTGACCGTTATTGAATCAGTACACGAAGGCCGGACAGGATTTATGGTGAAACTCGTCTCCGAGGGCGGGTCGAACCACGTTTTTGCGATGCAGGTTGGAGAATATCACGGGGAGGCTCCATCCTTGCTCGAAGCCGGAACGTATCGTCTTGAAGTGGATGCGGATGGGCCGTGGGAGGTCGATATTAGGCAACCGCGTGCCGATTCGGGTGATGCAGTTCCTGACTCGCTGTCGGGTACACGGGCAGAAGTCTTTGGCCCATACAAGTTCGAAGGCGAGTACGACGCCACTGGCGTCCACGAGGGGAGCGGCGATTTCGATGTCTGGATTTTCCCACAGGATATGAGTTCGCGCACGCTGTTGTTTAATGAGCTCGGTAGCGTCGATGAGGAGACCAGTTTTGACCACGACGGCCTTGGATGGGTTGCCGTCGATGCGGCCGGTGAGTGGGAACTGACGTTGTCTTAATTTCTTGGAGCAGACCCCGGATTGCTGTCTTTTGAAAAAAGCAGACACCCTTTTATCTTGCTAGAAGAGACCTACGAGACATGCGTGCTTACGAACGTCGGGTCATTTCGGCCATCAAGCTCCTCTTTCACAACCGGCTACTTGGTGCGTTTACGCTCGTAACTGGCCTGGCTTCAATTGGCCTTATCTTTGGCGTCGCATCGGACGATATGTACGGAATTGCACATCCGATTAACCTCATCGCCTACTGGCACGTCCCGCTGGCGATTGTCGGTGGGCTGGCGCTGACCGTCACCTTCCTTGGCTGTGTTCTGTATCTGCTCACATCCACGCGCTTTTGGGAACGGCTAGCCTATGGCTCCGCTGAGCTTGGATTTATTTTCGCAACGCTGACGCTCATTACCGGCAGCGTCTGGGGCCGAATCATCTGGAATACCTGGTGGGACTGGTCGGATATTCGTCTCGTGACGTTTCTGTTCGTCTGGTTCGTCTATGCTGGTTATCTCATTATCTACTCCGGCGCGGGCAGCACTGATAGAGTCTCACGGCTGGCTTCGGTCTACGGCATCGTTGGGTTCATTACCGTCCCAATCTCCTA
>LKNH01000011.1 GCA_001564135.1 Halobacteriaceae archaeon Tc-Br11_E2g27
AGCTGTGCATCCCTGTCTTCTTTGCTGTGGCTGCGAACACGAGAACTGACTCCAAAATCAGACAGGAGCGTTTCGAGTTGGTCCTGAATCGCATAGGAGTGACAGTGAACGAGTCCCTTCTCATCGGGATGGTGTTGCATCAGTTGGACGAGCGTTCGGGCCATCGCGGGCAGCGTTTCATCCCGATGCTCGTAGGTCATCTTTCCCTGTGTGACATCGTACAGCGGGCGGTTCTCCACTGGGAACGTGTGCGGAACCTCGACGAGGGCGACACGAGATGGGTCAAGACCCACGTTCGCACAGAACGCGTCCTTGCTGAGGATTGTCGCAGAGAGAAGCGCAAACTTCCGGCCGCGGTCCCAGACCGTGTGTTTGAGATATCGGGCAGGGTCCATCGGTTTGATGGTGACTGTTCCACCGTCACCATCAGGCTGGTCGACGACCCAGGTTGTCGGGCTTTCTGGGTCCTGATAATCTTCGATGAACCACTGGAGTTCCGAACGGAGTTCCGTGAACTTGTCCCGGCGCTCGACTTCCTCGGCGGTGAGTTCGGGGCTGCCGCGAATGATGTCGAGGCCACGGGTACAGATTGTCACGAGGTACTCGGCATAAGAGAGAGCATCTTCGAGGTCCGAAATGTCGTCGGGCTTTACATCATTCCAGGGCGGAACCGTCTGTGGGCTCAGTTCGATTGTCGCGTACATCTCTGCCCAGTCGCCCAGTCCATGTGCTTCATCGATGACCACCACATCGCGCATTCCGAATACGTCCGAACCGGCAGTCTGCATAAAGTACGCGAGTGTCATCGCCGCAATCGAGCGGTTAGCCGCAATTGCTCGGTCCGAAAAGTACGGACAGCGGTGTTTGACCTGACAGTCAAAATCGGTTTCTCGGACACACGGAGCCTGATTGACTGGCGTATCAGTCTCACCAGGGAGAATGCAGTTGTAGTTGTTCTTTCCGCGGATGATGTTGAGGTCCGAGAGCAGCGCATCACCCTCGACATCATCAAGCTGAGAGACCTGCGGTGTCGTGTAGTATGCCCCAATTGGCTCCTCGGGTGCGGCTTCACCGGGTGTTGCAGCACAGCCAGCGACGGCTCTCGCGAGCAACGATTTACCACTCCCAGTTGGCGCACGCACGAGGACGACATCATTTCCGGCCTCGAACGCTTCCTGGATGTCTGTCAGTGCTTGCTCCTGTGCACCGCGGTAGCTGGGGGCGGGAAACTCATTGAAGAGACGCGACGGGTCCACATGGGTTCTGTGTCCCACCAGTTCATAAATTGATGGATTACGGGCGGGTCGTGTCACTCCCCACCGACTGCGGCACCAACGAAATTGATTTGCAGTGGCTACACTTATTCCCACTCTAAGAACTGTTTATAGTTTACACATGTTCATTAGTAGCCAACGAAACAACTATAATAATCGCGCTAAGAGTTTCTTTTGCACCCTGACGGTGCAACGACAACTGGACTGTCGGGATGGCTACCACCTGTTCCCCCACAAACCCCAATACCAAGGTGTCTCTCGCCGCATCCCGGAACGTCCTGATGCAAGCAACGTCGCAGTGAGATATCTCACCCATATTTTCCTGTTCCCCCTTGTTGCTTGCATTTATTTTCAAGCCAGATAGCGATAGATAGGCTCAGAACCATCCATAGGTGCGTGTCAACGCCTCTCAATTCCACAACGAAACGCGGGCTTTTTAAGTACGCATTGAGGAGTAATCGCTACAGTCTAGTGGCGTGACGTGGAAGCGTCACGGCATGACAGTCAGCATACTCGTGCCGTCGTCGCTCGTCCGAGAGGCCGAGGACAAACGCGAGGCAACTCGCAAACTCGGAACGGTGGCCCGCGCGGCCATCATATTCAGGGTCGACCGAATCACGGTCTTTCCTGACCCCGGGTTTGAAGGCAACTACGACGATGGGTTCGTCGAAACCGTACTTCGGTACGCCGCAACACCACCGTACCTCCGAAAGGAGGTGTGGGGAACGCGCGACGAACTAGCGTATGCGGGCGTCTTGCCGCCGCTCCGCGTCACAACACGGACCGGCTCCGGATCGGAGGGTTCGGGGTCGTTAAGACAGGGAATCGTGACCGATGTCGGTGCTGATGGGCGCGTCTGGGTCAATTGCGGACTGCAACACCCACTCTCTCTCCCCGTCCCAGATGGGATGGAACTCACGGAGGGGGAACGCGTTTCCGTCAGGGTCTCTTCGCGAGAGCCGGTTCGGGCGAAACTGACCGAAGAGCCAGTCGCTGGTTACTCGGTAGACGCCGCGAACCTCGATTCGGCAGTTAGCCGCGACGACGCTGGGTTCACTATCGCAACTTCGCGATTTGGTGAGCCAGTTACCACGTCGGCGCTCGAAACGCTCGTTCCCAGTACGGATGCTGGCAGCGAGGGTGCGGGTGTCGACCTGACCGTCGCCTTTGGCGCACCCGAGCGCGGCCTGCCGGAGATTCTGGGCATTTCGCCCGAGTCGATACGCGAAGCTGACTCCACCGAGACTGGCGGGTTTGACCGCTGGCTGAATACGGTTCCAAACCAGGGCAGTGAGGTTGTGAGAACTGAGGAAGCAGTCCTCGCAACGCTCGCTGTGCTGAACCTCATGGAGTGAACGCACATGCCACAATCAAACAGACCACGAAAAGGCTCATTGGGCTTTGGCCCGCGAAGCCGTGCGGCCAGCGAAACGCCGCGGTTTTCGAGTTGGCCGGACGATGAAGGCCAGCCGGGACTGCAAGGTTTTGCCGGTTACAAAGCCGGCATGACACACGTCGTGATGATTAACGACGAACCTGATTCCGCCCGCGAAGGGATGGAAGAGACGGTTCCGGTGACCGTCATCGAGACGCCACCGATGCGTGTCGCCGCCCTACGAGCCTACGAAGAAACGCCATACGGCAAGCGACCGCTGACGGAAGTCTGGGCAGACGAGTTCCACCCGGAACTCGAACGCGCACTTGACCTGCCAGACGAGCCGGCTGCGGACGCAGAGGAACAGCTACAGGATGCCCTCGATACCGGAAGAATCTCGGAAATTCGTGCAATTACGCACACCGTTCCGAGCGAACTCGACGGCGTCCCAAAGAAACGACCTGACGTGATGGAAAACCGCATCGGCGGTGGCTCAATCGCGGACCGCGTCGAATACGGCCTCGACCTCCTTGGTGAGGGCGAGTACGCCGCAACCGACGTCTTCCGTGCCGGCCAGTACGCCGACATTGCGGGTGTCACGAAAGGAAAAGGAACGCAGGGCCCCGTCAAGCGATGGGGCGTCCAGAAGCGGAAAGGGAAACACGCACGCCAGGGCTGGCGCCGACGTATCGGCAACCTTGGTCCGTGGAACCCATCACGCGTGCGCTCGACTGTTCCCCAGTTGGGACAGATGGGCTATCACCAGCGAACTGAGCTAAACAAGCGTCTCATCGACCTCGATGAGGAACTCATCGTCGACGGCGGATTCGTCGACTACGGTGACGTTAGCGGCGATTACACGCTCGTCAAAGGCTCCGTTCCCGGCCCAAAGAAGCGCCTGGTTCGCCTGCGCCCTGCCGTGCGACCGAACGACCAGCCGCGCCTCGACCCAGAGGTGCGCTATGTCTCGACGGTCTCAAATCAAGGATAAACCATGCAGGTACCAGTACACACACTTGACGGCGACGAAGACGGGGAAGTTGAGCTTCCAGCCGTCTTCGATAGCGAGTATCGCCCAGACCTTATCCGACGGGCCGTCCTCGCGGCACAAGCGAACAGAAAACAGGACTACGGTTCAGACGAGTACGCCGGACTGCGAACCCCTGCCGAATCGTTCGGGAGTGGCCGCGGTCTGGCCCACGTTCCCCGTGAGGGTGGTCGTGCACGACGTGTTCCGCAGGCAGTTGGCGGACGCAGAGCGCACCCACCGAAAACGGAGAAAGACCAGTCGCTCGATATCAACGACAAAGAGCGCAAAAAGGCCGTTCGCTCGGCAATTGCCGCGACGGCTGACGCTGAACTCGTCCGCGAACGCGGTCACCAGTTCGACGAGGACCTCGACCTGCCGCTCGTCGTGAGCGACGAGTTCGAAGAACTGAACAAGACGAAAGAAGCCGCAGAAACGCTCGAAGCGCTCGGTGTCGCAGCAGACATCGAACGAGCAGACGAGCGCTCGGTTCGTGCTGGCCGCGGAACGACCCGTGGTCGGAAATACCGACGAGCGAAATCTATCCTCTTTGTGACCAGCGAGGAGCCATCACGTGCCGCCCGTAACCTTGCGGGTGCAGACGTGACCACTGCTCGTGAGGTCAACGCGGAGGAACTCGCACCTGGTGCAGATCCAGGACGGCTTACGGTCTGGACCGAATCAGCACTTGCGGAGGTTGCAAACCGATGACAACCGCACTCAAATACCCCCACGTGACCGAGAAATCCGTCGACAAGATGGATTTCGAGAACAAGATGGTGTTCATCTGTCATCCTGAAGCACGGAAAGAAGAGATTGTCGAGGAAGTCGAGACACAGTTCGACGTTTCCGTGGTTGATATTAATACGATGATTACCACGAAAGGGGAGACGAAAGCGGAAGTACAGCTCTCAGATGACCACGACGCACAGGAGATTGCCTCCAGAATCGGGGTGTTCTAACGATGGGACGACGCATTCGTGGACAACGACGCGGTCGCGGTACCCCAACGTTCCGAGCACCGTCACACCGATACAAAGCAAATCTCTCACACCGAACCGTCGAGGATGGCGACGTCATCGCCGGCGAAGTTGTCGATATCGAACACGACCCGGCACGCAGCGCTCCCGTTGCAGCCGTCGAGTTCAATGATGGCGACCAGCGACTCGTCCTCGCGCCGGAAGGAATCACGGTCGGTGACGAGATTCAGGTCGGCGTTTCGGCCGCTATCGAAGCAGGAAATACCCTGCCACTGGCCGAGATTCCAGAAGGTGTTCCGGTCTGTAACGTCGAAGCTAACCCCGGTGACGGTGGAAAGTTCGCACGCTCATCAGGAGTCAGTGCAACGCTGCTCGCACACGAGCGCAACGTGGCAGTTGTCCAGTTGCCAAGCGGCGAGATGAAACGACTCTCACCGCAGTGTCGAGCAACCATCGGCGTCGTCGCCGGTGGTGGTCGGACGGAGAAACCGGTCGTCAAAGCCGGGAAGAAATACCACAAAGCGAAGGCACGCGGTATGGTCTGGCCACGCGTTCGAGGTGTGGCGATGAACGCTGTCGACCACCCGTTTGGTGGTGGCGGCCGCCAGCACCCAGGCCGACCGAAAAGCGTGTCACGAAATGCCCCGCCGGGGCGCAAAGTCGGGGACATTTCCTCGCGGCGAACCGGGCGAGGTGGTGAAAAATGAGTACGGATTACCAGATTGGTCACGAAGGCGAGTTTACCTATCGTGGTCATACGCTCGATGAGTTGCAGGAAATGAGCCTTGAGGAAGTTGCGGAACTGCTCCCCGCTCGACAGCGGCGAAGTATCACGCGCGGCCTGTCCGTCCAGAAACAGGACCTGCTCGAATCAGCCCGCGAGGCTGACGAGGAGGAGACGGCGAACAACCCGATTCGAACCCACCTTCGGGACATGCCGATTGTTCCGGCAATGGTTGGAATCACGTTCGCGGTCCACAACGGACAGGAGTTCGAACGGGTAAAGGTTGAGCCGGAGATGCTCGGTCATTACCTGGGCGAATTCCAGCTGACGCGCACGTCGGTCGAGCACGGACAGGCCGGCATCGGAGCAACGCGCTCCTCGAAGTTCGTGCCACTCAAATAACCCATGGGAATCAGCTACTCAGTCGACGTTGACCCGGATACGACCGCGAAAGCAATGCTCCGGGAGCGTCAGATAAGTCTGAAGCACAGCAAAGCCATCGCCCGAGAAATTAAAGGGATGCAGGCCGGTGACGCCGTCGAATATCTCGAAGGTGTCGTCAATGAGGAGGAAGTCGTTCCCTTCCGCCAGCATAACTCAGGCGTTGGTCACAAGAAAAACATCGATGGTTGGGATGCCGGTCGCTTTCCGGAGAAGGCAGCAAACGCCTTCCTCGACCTCTTGCAGAATGCAATCGGCAACGCAGACCATCAGGGATTCGACGCCGAATCGATGGAAATCGTCCACGTTGCTCCCCACAAAGTTGGCGAGCAACAGGGCCGCAAACCCCGAGCGATGGGTCGAGCAAGCCCGTGGAACACCACCGAAGTCGATGTCGAACTCATTCTTGGAGAAGGAGGTGAGGAATAATGGCGGATGAACTCCAGTTCATCGAAAACGGTATTCAGCGAACGCAGATTGACGAGTTCTTCCAGGAAGAACTCGGTCGTGCCGGATACGGTGGTATGGAAATTGCGAAGACGCCGATGGGCACACAGATTGTGCTGAAAGCCGAGAAACCAGGAATGGTCATCGGGAAAGGTGGAAAGAACATTCGAAAAATCACCACCGCACTCGAATCCGACTTCGGCCTCGACGACCCACAGGTCGACGTGCAGGAAGTCGAAGAGCCGGACCTGAACGCCCGGATTGTTGCGGACCGACTGGCCAACGCACTTGAACGTGGCTGGTATTTCCGCAAAGCCGGACACACGACCATTGACCGCATCATGGACGCCGGCGCACTTGGCGCCGAGATCGTCCTTTCCGGGAAGGTCACAGGTGCGCGCTCACGCGTTGAGAAGTTCAACCGTGGCTACATCAAACACAACGGCGAACCCGCCGAGGAGATTGTCGACCACGGAATCGGTACGGCAGTGATGAAACTGGGCACCATCGGTGTGCAGGTCAAAATCATCCCACCGGATGCTGAACTGCCTGATGACTTCCAGATTTACGACGATATGGAAGTCGAAGATTACGTCTCGGAAGACGAAGGTGTCGAAGAGCTGCTCGAAGGTGAACCCGAAGAAGGCGACGAGCCACAGGTTGGCGCGCCACCTGCTGAGGAAGAGACACCGGAAGCTGACGATGAGGATGCTGCGGAAGCAGTTGATGAGGAAGTCATCGAAGAAGAGATTCCAGAAGAGGAAGTTGTCTACGATGATGACGAGGACGCAGCTGTCGAGGAAGAACTCGATGACCTCGATGCCGCCGTCGAGGAGGAACTCGACGAGGAAACGGAGCAGGAAGCCGAAGAGCTGATGGACGAAATGGACGCGGAAGCCGAAGCAGCAGACGAAGAGGGTGATGACGAATGACGATTATCCACCCAGTCGAAATCCGTGACATGACGCCTGCGGAGCGTGAGGCGGAACTCGAACAGCTCGAGACCGAGCTCATGAACGCACAATCCGTCAAAGCGGCCGGCGGAATGCCGGAAGACCCATCGGAAATCAAGGAGCTGCAGAAAGCCATCGCCCGAATCAAGACGATTCAGCGAGAGGAGGGCGACTTTGAGGCAGAGTCAGTTGCCGAGCGGCAGGGAGGTGCCGAGTAATGGCACTCGCTGCGGAGACAGTAACGCGACACGAACTCGTCGGTCTCGACGTCGAAGTCGTCGCGGCTTCGAACCCAGACAGCATCGGGCTGTCCGGTACGGTCGTCACCGAGACGACCCAGACCCTGGGAATCGAGACTGATGGACGAGTTGCACATATCCCAAAGGATGGGGCCACGTTCGAGTGGTCGCTCCCGTCGGGTGAGTGCGTGCGGACGGCCGGCGACACGCTCGTGGGCCGCCCAGCTCGTCGAACGGAACAGACAGGTGATTCGATATGGCGATAGGACTAGATGTAGAGACCCCACCAGAACCGGAAAATCCGGACGAGTACGACTACGAGACGTGCCCGTTCTACGGTGAGCTGTCCGTCCGTGGACAGATTATCGAGGGCGAGGTCGTCTCAACTGAGATGGACAAGACCGTCGTCGTTCAGCGAGAGTACGACGTGACCGTCCCCAAGTACGACCGGATGATGAAACGACGTTCGCGCATTCCAGCCCACGTGCCTGGGGTGCTCGAACCGCTACAGGTCGGCGATATCGTCAAGATCGCCGAGACACGACCGCTTTCGAAGACGAAATCACACGTCGTCGTCGAAGTGCTCGAAAGCGAAGGAGGTGAGCAGTAATGGAGGCAATGAAAGCCGACGTTACGCAGGGCCTGAAAAAAGGCTCGCTCATCAACTGCGCTGACAACACAGGCGCACGTCAACTGAAAGTCATCAGCACGGCCGGCTACTCGGGTGTCGTCAACCGACAGCCGAAAGCTGGTCTGGGCGATAAGGTGACCGTTTCAGTGACCAAAGGAACGCCGGAGATGCGCCGTCAGGTGCTCGAAGCAGTTATCGTGCGCCAGCGGAAGGATATCCGGCGACCGGACGGAACGCGCCTGTCGTTTGAAGACAACGCGGCGGTCATCATTGACGATAATGAGGACCCCCGTGGCACGGAAATCAAAGGACCAATCGCTCGCGAAGTGGCAGAACGCTTCGGTTCGATTGCATCCACTGCAACGATGATAGTATGACACGACAACCACACAAACAACGGATTGCGGAACGGAACGCGCCGTTGCACGAGCGTCACAAGCAGGTCAGAGCAGGCATGTCCACTGACCTCCGCGAAAAATACGACCAGCGAACGGTGCGCGTCAACCAGGGCGACACCGTTGAGGTTATGCGCGGAGACTTTGCCGGCGAGGAAGGCGAAGTTGTTCGAGTCGATCTCAAGGATGCAGCCATCCACGTGGAAGGCGTAACCGTCGAGACGACCGATGGAGAAGAGGTCCCTCGCCCGCTCGAGACGAGCAACGTGCGTGTGATAAGTCTCAACCTTTCGGACAGCCGACGCGAGGAGCGTCTGGAGTCCGATTCGGAGGAGGATAACGAATGACGAACCATCAGAAACGACTGTCAGTACCCAAAAGCTGGCCTGTCGAGCGGAAAACGGAGACGTTTACCGTCAAGGCCGGTGCCGGTCCCCACGGTGAATCGGGAGTTCCACTCTTGATTCTCCTGCGGGACGTGCTCGGGTACGTTGACAGCCGAAAGGAAGCACGATATGCATTGAATCAGGACAACGTCGTCATCAACGGCGAAGCTGAAAGCGATGAAGAACGCCCAGTCGGGATGTTCGATATCGTCGCGTTCACCGAACGCGAGGAGTATTATCGGGTGTTCCCCGACGAGGGTGGTCGCCTGACACTGACGCCGATGGACGAGGAATCTGCACAGAGCAAACTCGGGAAAATCGAAGGGAAACAGCACGTTCCCGGCGGCGATGTTCAGCTGACACTGCACGACGGGCAGACGTTGCTCGTCGATGAGGACAGCGAGTACAACGTCGGCGACTCGCTTGTCGTTGCAAACGAGGACGGCGAAATTGTTGCCCACTTCGACTACGAAGAGGGCGCACTGGCAACAGCAGTTGCCGGACAGCACGCTGGACGAATCGGCGAGATTACCGAGATAGAACTGACGGAGAGCAGTTCGCCGAACAACGTACAGCTCTCGTCGTACGACGACGAAACCGAATTCGAAACCATCGAGGAGTATATCGTCATTATCGACGAGAACTTCATCGACGATGACGAGGAGGGGTCTGAATGAGTTCAGAAACCGAGACTTTCCACGAGATGCGAGAACCACGCGTCGAGAAAGTCGTCGTCCACATGGGAATCGGTGAAGGTGGCCGTGAACTCGCAGAGGGAGAAGAAATCCTCGCCGAGATTACGGAACAACAGCCGGTTCGGACAATTGCAAAAGCGACAAAACCTGAGTTTGGCATCCGAGAGGGTGACCCAATCGGAGCGAAAGTAACGCTCCGCGCCGCTGAGGCCGAAGAGTTCCTCGCAACTGCGTTGGAATTTGTCGACATTGACCGGCGACAGTTCGACGACACCGGTAACTTCAGCTTCGGTGTCGAGGATCACACCGAATTCCCAAGCCAGGAGTACGACCCGACAATCGGTATTTTCGGGCTTGACGTAACCGTCAACCTGGTTCGACCGGGATATCGTGTCGCAAAACGAGACTGGGCATCGAGCCAGATTCCGACGAGCCACCGGCTGTCGGTTGATGACGCTGTCCAGTTTATTGAGAGCACATTTGACGTGGAGGTAACAGAATGAGCGAATCAGAAACCGAAGAGCCCACCGGCGAGCACGCCGCGAAACGGACGGGACAGCTTCGCCAGTGCCAGCGCTGCGGTCGAAAGCAGGGGCTGGTCGGCAAATACGAGATTTGGCTGTGCCGGCAGTGTTTCCGCGAAGTCTCCCGAAGCATGGGGTTCAAGAAATACTCATGACAGGAAACGACCCACTCGCCGCCACACTCTCTTCGCTCGATAACGCGGAGAGTGTTGGGCATTTGACACAGGTTGTTGAGCCCGCCTCGAACGAGATCGGTAGCGTCCTCGAAGTCCTCTATGACAGAGGATATATCAACGGCTTCGAGCGGATCGAAGACGGCAAAGCAGGACAGTTTGAGGTTGAACTGAAAGGAGCAATCAACGAATGCGGCCCGGTCAAGCCCCGATACTCCGCGGGAGCCGACGAGTTCGAAAAATGGGAGAAACGGTTTCTCCCAGCCCGTGATTACGGGACACTCGTCGTCACCACCTCACATGGCATTATGAGCCATTATGAGGCCCGCGAACAGGGAATTGGTGGCCAGGTCATCGCATACGTCTACTAACAATGACAGAAATACGCTTACAGATACCGGAGGAGGTAAGCGCCGAGGTGAACCACCTCGACCTTACCGTCGACGGACCGAACGGCAGCGTGACACGCCGATTGTGGTATCCTGACGTGACAGTCTCGGTTGATGGCGACGAAATCGTCATCGCCACAGAGAGCGAGGATGCAAAAACCAACTCCACCGTTGGGACGTTCGAGAGTCATATCGAGAACATGTTCCACGGTGTCACCGAGGGCTGGGAGTATGAGATGGAAGTGTTTTACTCTCACTTCCCAATGCAGGTCAACGTGCAGGGCGACGAAGTTGTCATCGAGAATTTCCTCGGTGAGAAAGCCCCGCGACGGACCACCATCCACGGTGAGACGCAGGTCGATGTGAGCGGCGAGGAGATTACCCTCTCCGGCCCTGACATCGAGGCAGTCGGACAGACCGCTGCGGATATCGAACAGCTCACGCGCGTCACGGACAAAGACATTCGTGTCTTCCAGGACGGCGCGTACATCACGAACAAGCCAAATCGAGGTGACGCCTGATGAGTGACGAACACGAAGAAACAAGCGAAGAAGACGTTCCGGCGGAACTGGCTGAGCTCGGTGGTGTCGACGAAGATGCCGCTGAAGCGCTCCAGGAGGCTGGATACGAGACGGTAGAGCACGTGAGTGCAGCCACACAGGAACAGCTTCAGGACGTCGAGGGTGTCAGCACGGCGCTGGCCGCTCGGATGAAAGCAGAGACCGATTCGCTTGCGGTGAGCGACGACGTCGAAGCGGAAGTCGAAGAGCTTGCACCTGAAGACGACGATGAGGAACCAGCAGCCGAGGACGATGAGCCAGACGCTGAAGCAGATGATGACGAGCCCGAGATTCAGGAGCTAACGGACATCAGCGGTGTTGGCGACTCGAAAGCCGAAGCGTTGGAAGAGGCAGGCTATGACACCGTCGACCAGATTCGCGGTGCGACTCAGGAAGACCTCGCAAACGTCAATGGTATCGGGATGGCACTCGCCGCCCGTATCAAAGCCGACGTTGGTGACCTCGAAGTCGATGAGGAAGCAGCAGCCGAAATCGAAGATGACAGCGATGTCGACGAAGATGTCGAGACGGAACTGGTTGCACGCGGCCTCACAGAGAAGACGCCTGACCTCTCGGAAGAGAAAGAGCGACTGCTCACTCAGCGTGCCCGCGAAGGCAAGCCGCAGTTCAACCGGCAGGATTACCACAAGAAAAAGCGGACGCCGACATCCTGGAGACGCCCACGTGGCGGTCTCTCGAAGCAGCGAATCGGCATCAAAGGGAAAGGCGATAAGGTTCAGGCTGGCTTCCGAACGCCAGAGGAAACTCGCGGCCTGCACCCGTCCGGATTCGAAGAGGTTCGCGTCCACAACACGGATGACCTCGACGGCGTCGATGGCGACACGCAGGCAGTGCGTATCGCCTCAACAGTCGGCGGTCGAAAGCGCGAACGAATCGAAGAGCTCGCGGAGGACAACGACATCCGCGTGCTCAACCCAACGTACGAGGAGGTTGAAGTCGAATGACTGACCTAAGTGCACAGAAACGACTCGCATCGGATGTGCTCGGCGTCGGCAAGAACCGCATCTGGTTCGACCCGAGCCGGCAAGCAGATATCGCGGAGGCAATCACGCGAGAGGATATCCGCGACCTGCACGCAGAGGGCGCAATTCAGACCGAGGAGGCACGGAGTAACTCCCGTGGCCGTGCTCGGAAGAGACAGAAAAAGCGCTCGTATGGACACCAGAGCGGTCCTGGCACCCGCAAAGGGAAAGCCGGCGCTCGGCAGAACACAAAAGAAGAGTGGCAGTCGCGGATTCGCGCACAGCGAAAGCGACTGAAAGAGCTTCGTGACGAGGGCGAACTCGACCGCTCGACCTATCGCGACCTGTATGACAAAGCCGGCGGTGGCGAGTTCGACAGCGTTGCGGACCTCGAACGATATCTCAACGAACAACGAGGTGACGTCTAATGGCAACAGGACCACGATATACGGTGCCGCTTCGGCGGCGCCGTGAGGCACGAACAGATTACCATCAGCGGTTGCGCCTGCTGAAATCCGGCAAGCCACGCCTGGTCGCTCGAAAGAGCAACCAGCAAGTCAGGGCGCAGCTGGTTGTGACTGCACCAGATGGAGACGAAACGGTCGCCAGCGCAACGGCCGCAGACCTTCGTGAGTACGGCTGGGAGGCACCGCTTGGCAACATGCCGGCAGCCTACCTGACCGGACTGCTTGCGGGGCTGCGCGCTGTTGAAGCTGGTGTCGAGGAGGCGGTCCTCGATATCGGACTGAACTCCCCGACGCCGGGAAGCAAGGTCTTTGCAGTACAGGAAGGAGCAATCGATGCCGGACTCGAAATTCCGCACAACGATTCAGTGCTGTCTGACTGGGAACGTACCCGCGGCGAGCATATCGCCGAGTACGCAGAACAGGAAGGTGGCCTCTATAGCGGCGAGTTCGACGCGACGGAGCTCCCAGCGCATTTCGATGAAACACGCGAGACGCTACTGGAAGGTGAAATAGAACTATGAGTGGACAAAACGGATGGGTCCCACAGACCCGCTTAGGAAAGAAGGTCGCGGACGGCGAGATTGAGACGATGGAGGAGGCGCTGAACTCCGGGCTCCCGCTGAAAGAGCCAGAACTCGTCGACCAACTCGTCCCCGACCTCGAAGATGAGGTACTGGATATCAACATGGTCCAGCGGATGACCGACTCCGGTCGCCGTGTCAAATTCCGCTGTGTGGTCGTCGTCGGTAACCGTGATGGTCTCGTTGGCTACGCACAGGGTCGTGACGACCAGGTCGGTGGCGCCATTCAGAAAGCCATCGACGTCGCAAAGCTGAACATTGTGAGCATCCCGCTCGGCAGTGGCTCCTGGGAGGACCAGCCTGGTGGAGACCACTCACTGATTCGGAAAGCCGAAGGAAAGGCAGGCTCCGTCACGGTCGAGATTCAGCCCGCACCGAAAGGGCTTGGACTGGCTGCCGGAGAGACGCCACGACACGTGCTCGAACTGGCAGGTGTGGAGGACGCCTGGACGAAAAGCTACGGTAACACGCGAACGACGGTCAATCTGGCCAAAGCGACCTACAACGCGCTGCAGAATGCAGCAGAGGCACGCGTCCCACAGCGTGTCCGTGACCAACAGCGCGAGGTGATGGAATGAGAGTAGTTGTCCAGCTTCGTGGAGAGGTTCACATGAACCACGACGTGCGAGACACGCTCGAAATGCTCCATCTTGGGCAGGTTAATCACGCGACATTCGTGCCGGAAGAGCCAACCTACGACGGGATGGTGACGAAGGTCCACGACCACGTCGCGCATGGAACGCCAAGTCAGGAGACCGTCACAATGCTCCTCGAGCGCCGTGGGAAAACGCCAGATGGTGACGACCTGACAGAGGAGTGGCTCAGCGAAGAAACCGAATATGACTCCATCGAAGACCTCGCAGAGGCTCTCCTTGCTGAGGAGACGACACTCAAGGAAGCAGGACTGAATCCAACGCTTCGATTGCATCCACCACGCGGCGGCCACAAAGGTATTAAACAGCCGGTCGCTACTGGTGGGCAACTCGGGGTTCACGAGACAGACCAAATCGACGAACTCCTGGAGGCGATGCGATAATGACGAGTAAAAAGAAACGACAACGCGGCTCTCGTACGCACGGGGGCGGCACACAGAAGAATAGACGCGGTGCAGGACACCGTGGTGGTCGTGGTGCGGCAGGTCGTGACAAACACGAGATTCACAACCACGAACCACTTGGAAAGCACGGTTTCACTCGACCGGAGAAAGCAACTGAGTCAGTCGCTACGGTCGACGTTCGCGAGCTTGACGAGGACGCGGCGCTGCTCGTTGCGGATGGTGTCGCTGAGGAATCAGACGGTACCTACGAGATTGACGCCCGAGATGTTGTCGATGATTCGGATGCTGACTCGGTCAAAGTTCTTGGAACCGGACAGGTTCGTAACGAACTCGCCGTGACTGCTGATGACTTCTCGGACAGTGCAGAGGAGAAAATCGTCGAAGCAGGTGGAACGGTAACGGTCACCGAAACCGACGCCGACGCGGAATCAGAAGCGGAGACAGACGAGGAATAATATGAGCTGGAAGGACACCGCCGAACCAGTACTCACCCGGATGCCGTCAGTCCGTCGGCCGGAAGGACACGTTCCTTTCAGGCGAAAGATTGGCTGGACGGCCGGTATCTTGGTGCTGTACTTTTTCCTGACGAACGTGATGTTGTTTGGGCTGGCTGAAGGACAGGGGACTGACATTTTCGGTCAGTTCCGTTCGATTCTTGCCGGTGAGATGGGCTCACTGATGCAGGTCGGTATTGGACCGATCGTCACGGCAAGCATCGTGCTCCAGTTGCTCGGCGGTGCCGACCTGCTCGGCCTGGACACGCAGAACAACCCGCGTGACCAGGTGCTCTATCAGGGACTCCAGAAGTTCCTCGTCATCGTGATGACGGCGCTGACGGCGTTCCCAATGGTCTTTGCAGGTGATTTCCTACCAGCGGACCCTGCCGTCGCAGCGAGCCTCGGCATTACCACTGATATCCTGATGTGGTTCCTGTTCCTGCAGGTGTTCGTCGGTGGTATCCTCATCCTCTATATGGACGAGGTCGTGAGTAAATGGGGTATCGGCAGCGGTATTGGACTGTTCATTATCGCTGGTGTGAGCCAGCAGATTCTGGGCGGTCTTATCTCCACGCCAAACTTCGGCGGCGAGTGGGGTATCATCCCAACCTGGATTCGAATGCTCTTTGGATGGGAGGAGACCCCATCGCTGTTGACCCCACAGGGCATTGAGGCGCTGTTTATCACACAGGCCGAACTGCTTGCCATCTTCACGACGATTGCGATTTTCGTCATCGTCGTCTACGCCGAGAGCGTTCGGGTCGAAATCCCACTCTCGAACGCGCGAGTGAAAGGAGCCCGCGGACGGTTCCCAGTGAAACTCATTTACGCGAGCGTCCTGCCAATGATTCTCGTTCGTGCGCTCCAGATGAACGTTCAGTTCATCGGGCGCATTCTCGACAATCAGTGGGCAGCGATGCCAGCCGCGCTCGGGACCTACGATGGTGACGGACAGGTTACCGGTGGGCTGTTTTACTATCTCGCACCAATCCAGACACCTGATGACTGGATGTGGTTCGCGGGAGCAACGCCTATCGGTGACCCCGAAATCTGGCAAATCATGCTCCGCGTGAGTATCGACCTTACCGTGATGATTATCGGTGGTGCTATCTTCGCCATCTTCTGGGTGAAAACCACCAACATGGGTCCGGAAGCGACGGCCCAACAGATTCATGGTTCCGGGATGCAGATTCCCGGTTTCCGCCGCAACACGCAATCGATGGAACGCGTTCTCGAACAGTATATTCCACAGGTGACGGTCATCGGTGGTGCGCTGGTGGGTGTGCTTGCCGTCGGTGCAAACATGTTCGGAACGATTGGTGGCGTGACTGGCGAGGGACTGCTGCTGACAGTCTCCATTACCTACAAGCTCTACGAGCAAATTGCCGAAGAGCAGTTAATGGAGATGCACCCGATGATGCGGAAGATGTTCGGATAGTAACGCCGAAGATCTTTACTTCTTTAAATTCTATACCAGTGATGAGCGGACGGTTTGTCTTGAAAGTAAAGGCCAACAATATTGAACGAGACTATTGTGTCACTGGAGGACCAACGCCTGAAGTCCACCTTCGGAGGTATATGATGTTGTCATTAGTTCCGGTTTTCACGCTGTGTGGAGGATGTCAACGGTACTCGTGAAAGAACACACGGTGGTCAATCAATTGGTTACATAATTTCCAATTTGCGTTAGACTGGTCGCTGTTGATCGAGGTATAATAAAAACACCGAACTAATCCTGGTCTAAACCAAATTTATCGGAATTTATTTTATTTAGCCACAATTCAAGTACGGTAAGACAAATGCTCGATGCTAACCTACCCGACCGGGCACCGGGGTCGTACGTTCCTTACGGAGCAAAGCCGTACTATCTCCCGGAACCACTGCCCCCGGAAGTGGAGATCGAGGTGGACTCCGACCTCCGTGAAGCCCTCGAAAGTGCGATTTACCAGCTCGGACGACTCGAAGGTGTGAGCGAGGAGACTAACACCAACCCTATCGTCTACACATCTCTCGTTCGTCGGGAGGCGGTGGAATCGGTATTAATCGAGGGCGCTCAAATCGAACTCGAAGACCTCTTTCGCCTGGACACTCTCGACGGCGTCGAGGTCACGAAGGACGTCCAAGAGGGACTCAACTACGAGAATGCAGTGATTGAGGGAGCCAACCAAGTCGAGCGCACTGGAGAGATCACGACCGATCTACTCGACAACCTTCATATGCAACTCCTAAAGGAGACACGTCACGACGGCAAGACAATTGAGACATTCCGACAGCATCCAGTCCACCTGCCACCACCGGAGACGCTCGCTGAACCGTTTATTCCACCCGCACCCAATCGGATTCCCAAGTTGATGGACAATCTGGTGGGGTATATTCAGACCGGTGGGCCTTACCACAAGCTTTTGGACGCCGGAATTGTGCACTACCAGTTTGAGACAATTCACCCTTACAGTGACGGAAATGGACGCCTTGGCCGTCTGCTGATCACGCTCCAGCTCATCGGCCAGGACTACCTAAGCCGGCCGTACCTCTACCCGAGTGCGTACTTCAACGAGCACAAAGTCGAGTATGTCACACGAATGCGTGCGGTCAGTGAACAGGGAGCCTGGGAGTCGTGGCTTCAGTTCTTTGTCAACGGCATCCGCCAGCAGGCCGCTGATGCAGTCGAACGAACTGAAGATCTTCGAGTCCTTCGTCGGGAGTACGAGGCGACTTACGGCCACGAAAAGACCGCTGCTGATCGCCTTGCTATGCGCCTATTCCAGCACCCTTATGTCACGACAAGCGAGGTGGCAGACCTCCTCAACGTCACTAAACAAACTGCTCGAAATGCGATCACCGAGCTCGAAAATCAAGACATCCTCCGAGAGACTACTGGAAAGCAGCGATATCAGGAGTTTAAAGCCGTGGATATCTTTGATATTCTGACCCGGTCGTTCGATTGAACACATACGTGGGGAGTATTTTGGTTAGATGGCGATGGCGAAGATGATACAATTGATTCCGATGGTGATGGGCCAGGATTCGGGATTGGTGGTGCACTAGCAGGTGTCGGTGGAGCGGCCTAACTACTGATACTACCGGACGTAAGCCTTTAAACGATCTCGCCACCCGGGGTGGCAAGTAAGTGTACGAAGTTACGTCCGGCAGTATGAGACGACAGCTTGAAGACGACGTGGACAGCGATTCGTAACCATCAGGTATCAGTACTCCTGTCGGTTAGTGTCTGAAATGGTGATCTGTCGCCAGAGCAGACAGAAGAGATTGCCAAAGCGCGAGAGCAACTCGCGAAAGAGATGCAACAGGCAGATGAGGGAAAGAGTACGCAAGCGAAACCACTCGGGATGTATCAATGACAGTCGAGACTCTACCGACAAAACAGCTTGAACTACTTCACGTAAACCACTAATGTGTGGCTTTCGAAAAGGGGTATATGACTGGTTCACGGGAATTGCCGACGTTTCTGTGGGACGCCGAAACGAATCAGGTCATCTATGACGCGTTGCCGCAGATATTTGTGGATTTCCTTGCACTCTTTACCCGATTGGGAGACGGTGCGACAGTCGTCACCCTTGCGATTGTGTTTTATTGGTTCGGTGGCTGGCGAGATTGGCGGAAACGTGGGATGCTGATGGCGATTGCGGTGATGACGCTGGCGATGAGCGCGGGACTCAAAGGGGTTTTCGACGTGTCACGACCGGTATACGTCGCTGAGCTGGCCTTCGCACCGGAGACGTATCCTGGATTAAGTACACCCAGTGCGCACGCAATGGGTGCAGCAGCAATTTACGGAGGGCTAGCTGTTGTGATGGAGACAGGGAAGAGATGGCAACGATTTCTCATAGCCGGAGTGATTATTACGCTCGTTGCACTCTCTCGCGTCGTCATTGGTGTACACTTCCTCGGTGATGTTGTACTCGGTGCTGCGCTGGGTCTGTTCATCATCTGGTTTGCAATCTGGTTGGCAAACCGAGAGCCACGGTCGATTCTCTCCATGTTCATGCTTGCGTTCCTGTTTGCTGTGTCGGCCATTCTGCTTGGCTCCGAGGAATTTGTCACGATGTCGACTGGCGCGGCACTTGGCGGAGTCATCACATGGTCACTTATCCATGACCGGCAACCCAAACCGATTGGGGGTGCAATCATTCTGTTCGGAATCCTGTTGGTGCCAGCATTGCTTATTTTCCGGGTGATTGAAGCGCTCATCGTGTTCGATGTGACAATCATTATTGCGGGTATTGACCTGCCGATAATGGCATGGTTTAGAACTGCTGGGTATGCGGCGCTATTTGGACTTGCACTAGCTGTTCCCGTACTTGCAGAGCGATTTAACGACCATCGGCATGCGTTGTATTTGCAGCGGGTGTTGCCATTTACTGGCCGAACAATCGACCCAGAGCGGGTTAGTCAACGGGTTGACCAATTAGACGATTAAGGACGACAATCCGTCATTTCGCACTGGTTTGGTCATAGAATTTCAGGAACGTCTCACAGTGATTATTGCGGTAATTTCCGTGCTTCTGACACAGCGATTATGCTCTCACGGTGTGTAACATACAGTTTGTGTTTTCTCGGCGGTAAGGACTCGCAATAATCACTATCACCGGAGACAAACAGGGCTTATACTGCCGGACGTAACTTCGTACACTTACTCGCCACTACGGGGTGCCGAGATTGTTTAAAGGCTTACGTCCGGTAGTATTAGTCCGTCGGGCCCAACAGTTGAATATGGAACAAACGGACGTGCGCTCGTGTTACGAAGCAGTTACCCAATCACAGCATGATGCAGGCCTTGTCGTCTTTGACCCTGTTCTCCCGATTGAGACAGATTCGCTCGTGACCACGACCGAAGGGAATACGCCCGTGGTTGCGTGTCCCTCACTCTCGGACAACGGGGATGTCGGGACGGTGCTTTGCAAAGATGAGGGACAGAATCCAACCGGCGGGATACAGGACAGAGAAATGGCCGTCGCTGTGGGGAGTGCAATCGAGGCTGGGGCCGCGAAGGTCTGGTTACCGACGACGGGGAATGGCGGTCAGTCAGCCGCTGCCTATGCTGCGCGTGCAGGCATCGACTCTGAAGTGTTCGTCCCATCTCGAACCACCTTCGAAAACAAGGCACTGATAAACGTCCATGGTGGCGAAATGAACGTCGTTGGTGGGCGGTACTCTGATGCCCGAGAGGCGTTCGAGGAGGCCCGTACAGATGCTGACGA
>LKNH01000012.1 GCA_001564135.1 Halobacteriaceae archaeon Tc-Br11_E2g27
ATACGGTCGTGCGTGACTATTTTCGGGACCGGGTAGCAATCGTGATGGTTTCACGGTCTGAAACTCGAGAGTAGTGTCGGCACGGCGGTAAAGAATCACGCACGACCGTATGACCAACGAGAACGACCGATGACGGACGATAATTCCGTTAGTAAGTCTTCGCGAAATATGCCGTTTCCGTCGCTTCGTCACCACAGATAGCACACTCGTCATGGACAGGTTCCTCGTCGCGGTCGAGGGGAACCATCACGATTTCGGCGGCAATCTGGTCTTTGATTTCCCCTTCGCAGGCTTCGTCGCCACACCAGCCACATTTGACGTAGCCGCCATGTTGGCCGATGGTGCCGAGAATCTCGTTGCGACTGGTTGCCTCGCGAATCTCGCCGTCGAGGGTTTCTTCGGCACTGGCATACAGTTTTGCGTAGACGGTATCCAACTGCTCCTGTGCCGTTTCGCCAACCCCCTCAAACTCGGCCGCGACGTTTTCGCCATCCGGGCGGTGGACGAACGTCACTGTCTCCTCGTCGACTTCGTTTGGCCCGATTTCGATTCGGACAGGAACACCGTTGAGTTCCCATTCGTTGTATTTGAAGCCGGGATTCCGATTGTCACGGTCGTCGAGATGGACGCGCACGCCAGCCTCGGCGAGTTCAGCCTCCACGTCGGCAGCATACGAGAGCACCTCGTCTTTGTTTTCTTCCTGCCAGATTGGGACGATGACGACCTGCTTTTCGGCGAGTGTCGGTGGAAGGACAAGCCCTTGGTCGTCGCTGTGGGTCATGATGAGTGCGCCCATCACGCGCCAGGAGAGTCCCCACGACGTCGTGTGTGCGGTCTGTTCGTTCTCGTCTGCGTCGACGTAGGTAATGTCGAACGCCTCAGCAAAGGATTGCCCGAGATAATGTGAGGTTGCCCCCTGCACGCTTTTGCCGTCGGGCATCAGCGCTTCGACAGTCGTCGTCGTATGTGCGCCGGGGAACTTGTCGTGGTCGGGCTTACGGCCTTTCAAGACGGGCATCGCAAGCACATCCTCATAGACTCGTTCGTATTGGTCGAGTCGGATCATCGTCTCCTCCCACGCACCCTCCTGGTCGTGGTGGGCGGTGTGGCCCTCCTGCCAGAGGAACTCTTTGGTGCGGAAAAACGGCTTCGTCTCCGTGGCTTCCCACCGCACCACTGAACACCACTGATTGAGTCGCATTGGCAGGTCGCGGTGTGAGCGCGTCCACTGAGCCATAAACGGCGCGATGATTGACTCGCTTGTTGGGCGGACAGCAAGGCGCTCTTCGAGTTCGTTATGGCCACCGTGGGTCACCCACGCAACTTCGGGGTCAAATCCTTCGACGATGTCCTTTTCCCGTTCGAGATAGCTTTCGGGAATAAACATCGGGAAGTAGGTGTTCGTCACGCCAGTTTCTTTGAACCAGCCATCCAGCGCACTTTTGATTCGTTCCCAGATAGCGTAGCCGCGGGGTCGGGTGACGATGAACCCGCCCATTGGGGCGTAATCGGCCAACTCGGCCTTCTGGACGACTTCTGCATACCACTCACCAGTGTTGTGTTCTTTCGACTCGGTAATTCCGAGTTCCTGTTCTGACTCGTCGCTCATGGGACAGATTCTACCCTGCAAGAATAAACCAACTCTGTTTGTGGTTGAGCACCGGTTGCCGAAACGCTTGTAAACTTTGTATACTTTGTATATATTATGGGGACCATTTCGGCACGCGTTCCGGATGAACTCGAGGGAGAACTGAAGGAGTATCTGGAAACAGAGCGACTTGACCGAAGCACGGCGGTTCGAAAACTGCTCTCAGAGGGGCTTGCGGAGTGGCGTCGTGAGCAGGCACTCGAACAATTTGGTGAGGGACAGTTGACGCTCACGGGTGCTGCTGACCATGCGGGGATGTCGGTGTGGGAGTTTACGGAACTCGCCAAAGAGCACGACATCATGTGGGTCTCCGAAACGCATCTCGAATCGGACCTTGAGGAACTCTAAATGTGGGTGTTCGACGCCACGCCCCTGATATACCTCGCCAAGGTTGAGCACCTTCGATTGGCTTCAACGCTTGCGGGCAACTGCTACATCCCGGAACAAATCCACTCAGAGGTTGTCAGTACTGACCTTGAAGAAGGGTATCCAGACGCTCGACGTATTGAACAGTGTATTGATGATGGCTATTTTGAGGTTATCTCACTCCCGGAGAGCACTCTCGCAACTCGGTTACAGGAACATCCCAAATTGAGTGCAGCCGACATCGCTGTGCTTGCCTGTGCTGACTCACGCGACACAGTTGCTGTCATGGACGAACGGCTTGGAAGAACTGTCGCAGCGGTCGAAGGCATCGAAACGCGTGGAACAGCATATCTTGTGTTACGCGCTGTGAAAAACGGGACGCTCACTGTCTCTGAGGCACGCCAGATAATCGATTCCCTCGTTGAGGAAGGCTGGTACTGCTCTCCAGCGATGTACACGAAGATTGTCCGGAAACTGGAGTCGCTTCACTCCGAGTGATGGACAGAGAAGACGCCAGTCTCAATGACGTTACGTCCGGGATTATCATCCGTACAGAATTTCGTCGAGTGTGAACAGTTCGACATCGTCTCGCTCTGCTGCCTTCCGTTTGAGGTCCTCGGTGTACCCTGATCGGCTGAAAATGACGTACTGTGTTTCTCCGTCGGTCGGCATATCTGTCCATCTGACGTGTTCAGTCGTCCGTTCGAGCGTCGTGAGGACGCCTTCACTCACCGGGTTCGAGGTGAATTTGCACTCACCAGCGATAAGGCCGCTTTCGGTCAGTCCAAGAATGTCCAGTTCATGCTCTTTGTACCACCACTGACCGATATCGAGAACCCGTCTGTCACTGAGTCGAACGAGTACATCCTGACACACCTGCTCGAAGAGTGGACTAACGTAATCGGCGAGTTCCGGAGCGACAATCTCTTCGAAGGCATCGGCCCCGAGCAACCGGAGTTGGTCTTGTTTTCCATAGACAAACCGAAACCAGAACCGAAACAGCGGAGCAGCCATACGGTATCGGCCACGTTTCGAGGAGGCTGGTGACGCGGTAACGGGGATATGTCGCTCGACAAGACGCAACCGTCGGAGTTTCTGGAGATAGCTGCTGAGCGATGCGGATTCAACGCCGGCCATCCCGGCAATTTCGTTCGGCGTTCGCCGACCGTGTGCAATTGCTCGGAGAATGCTGAAATACGTATTCGGCTGAGTGAGTTCAGTCCGGAGAAGAAACTCCGGTTCGGAATGCAACAGCCCTCGTTCGGAGAGAATCGACTGTGTGACGTTTTCCGACAGCGAGTTGTCTGCATCAAGTGTTTGTAAATAGTACGGTGTTCCGCCATATATTGCCCACGTTGTCATTGTCGTTTCGGCATCGTACTCTGGAACGAATGCAGCGACGTCCTGGAGTGAGAGCGGTTCCAGATCGAGCACGGCTGTCCGACGCCCATAAAGCGGGCTACCGCCTGCGAGGACTTTCTCCTCCATGACGCTGATTGATGAACCGATGAGGACGAGTGTCATACCTGTCTCTTTCAGGCTCAGGTCCCATACCCGCTGGATAACCGACGGGAGCGATTTGTCTTCCTCGATAAGGAACGGGAATTCGTCGATGACGACGACTGCATCGCGAGCGCCAAGCTCTTCAAGCAGTGTTTCCCAATCCTGTTGGTACCGCTGTAACTCAGGAAACTGTTCTGTGACCGCTCTCACGAACTGTTCGAGTTGATTCTGTGCTGTCGATTCGACGGCCTGATAATACACCGCATCCTCCCTGCCGTCGAGCGATTGCCGAACGAGTTCGCTCTTTCCAAGGCGTCTGCGCCCATAGAGGATGATGAATTCCGCTTGGTCGGAGTTATATCGGCGTTCGAGTTCCGCCAGTTCATCCGCTCGATCGACGAACTGTTCCATACCTGTTACTTGTTTCTCTTCACTATAATAATTCGTATTTTGGAAATTTAGATTTCCGAAATAACTATTTCCAAAACGCGATTTTCGAAATAGGGCTACTCTCTTTCCGCGAGGAAAGAATCTCGCCCTTCACAGTCTAGGGAGTATCATCCCTGTTCCGAGATTCTCGCTGTTCCGTCCTGTGAAAAGTCCCTGATGACGGACGATAGTTCCTATCGTTGCCGAATACGCTCATCCGTACAGAATTTCGTCGATGTCATCTTCATCCGTTTCGAGGCCGGACGAGATTTGACCTTGGTTGAACTGCATCATTTCTTCGTCTGTGAGTGTTGCTTTTCCTTCCCGGAACGTATCGACAAATTCAGACCGAGAGGTGACCGCAGACCTGACGAGACGTGCAAGGATCTCCTGTTGTGTGACTTTTTCACCCGTCCGTAATCGTATCTCTGCCTGTAACTCCTCTAAGTGTGACTTTGTCTTTTCGTCTATCCTGACTTCCGTTGGCATATAATTTAGTTTCAATTTCAACTCAATAACCATTTCCACTGGTTGACTGTTTTCAAGAGATTGATTGATAATTTGGACGTTGGCGTGTTACCGCGACCGCGGACCAAAGACCGCTTCGAAGAAGTTCTGTTGTGCGGCTCGGATATGGTTCGAGAAGGTTGGTTGTGAAATGTCGAGGATTTCGGCAATCTCTGCACCGGTACGACTCCTGTCTCGGTCGAAGTAGCCGCTGTAATATGCCGTTCGCAAGATAGTCTGTTGGCGTTCGGTAAGCGAGTCAGTGAGTGTCGCCTGTTTGGTCTTTACAGCAGTGGTCTCACTGTGGCGTTTTGCTTTGAGGGATACTCGCTCGAAAATGTCCTCTACGGTGGCGGTTACGTTCCGGACACGGTGGTCTCCGTCAACGTTGATTGTGAGTGTTCCTGTGTTGCCGTCGAGGGTCAGCGAGTCAAGTTCTGCACCAAGGGTTCCCACTCCGGTGAGAACTCGGTCATCGATGACGAGCAGTTCCACGGTTTGCTGGTTCAGCCGGTCAATCCGTTCGATGCCGGGAATCGGTTCACCAGCATCGACGAGTGCATTGGCATCGTCAACCCGACAGTGTATCAGCCACGCGTTCGGCTGTCTTTGGAGGAGGTTTTCAATCACAACATCGCCGGTCATTTGGGTAGCGAGCGTGGCAAGTGGGCTTCCCTCGTGTAGTTCGACCTCGAATGTGAGTTCGACGACCGTCTCACCTCGGATGGTCTCGTACCGTTCTCGGAGGTTGAACAGATAGCTTGTCACTGTCGCGAGGTCCGTAAGGAGCGCAGCGATTTCCCCGTCGAACTCGTCGGTCTCTGTTGCATAGACCGTGAGCGCCCCATGGAAGATATCTCCGTGTTCCAGCGGAATGGAAAGTGCGGAACGCAGGTTGTGCGCCAGCGCGCCGGCGCGCCATGATTCGTGTTGCAGTCGTTCAGGAATTTTGGAGGCAGAAATTAGTTCTTTAGTTCGCACGCAACGCGCACTGGGGGTCGGTGCGTCCAGGTCTCGTGGGTGCTTTTCGAGAAACTCGGCCGGGAGTCCTGCCTGTGCGATGGGAGCGAGCTCGTTACCGTTGGGTTTCCCGACCCACGCACCAGCAAATCCGTCGATGGTGACGAGCGTCTCACAGATGGTTCGGTAGGTTTCCTCGCGGGAGTTCGTTTCGGTAATCGCCGAAAACAGCGAGCAGATAGTTCTATGTAACTGGGTGAGTTGTTCGAGTCGTTCAGCACGGTGTTGCAGGCGCTCACTTTGACGGGTTCGCTGTGCCATTTCTTCGACCCGGTCGAGGGTGACGCCTGCCATTGCCGAAAGGAGGTTACCGAACTCGGTTGTCTGCTCATCTGTTACCGTCTCACAGCAGAGACAGAGTCCGTGCCCGCCGAGTGGAAACACAGCGACGGTCTCAGATGGTGGTCCGGTTTCCGGACAGGGTGTTGGGAGGCTGCTGGCGTCGACGGTCGTCCGCTCACTCGCGACAAACACATCCCATAGCGGATGTTCGCCGGGGCCGATTGTGTGAGCATCTTCAGACGGTGGTGAGGGAACGAGCGCCTCTTGGTCGCTGTCATAGCGGTAGGTCACAGCCCACTCAGTCTCGAAGAGGTCACGCGCGGACGTCCGGACGGTCTCAAATATCTGGGCTTTCGATTGGCTGGTGAGGAGTTCCTGTGCGGCCTCGTTGAGTTGCTCTCTCTTTTGCTCTCGCTGCTTCTGTTCGGTGATATCCACGAGGTAGCCAATATAATGGGTAATTCCCCCCTCGTCACGGACGAGCTTGGTGTAATCGAGGACCCAGCAGACACTCCCGTCGCTGGTGAGGAGACGATAGGGCTCATGCTTGAACCGTGCTGTTTCGGAGTCGCTCGCCTGAGCGACTTCTTTGCCCACTCGCTCTCGGTCAGCAGGATGAATGAGCTCATTATACTCAATTGTGCCTGTCTGGAGTTCCTTGGGTGTGTATCCCAGCAACTTCGTGACGTTCGAGGAGACGTACTCGACTGGCCAACCGGGTTCGTTACGCCAGCGAAAGACGACGGCTGATCCGTCAGCGAACATATCTCGCTCCTCTCGGAGGAGTTGCTCAGCGGCTTTGCGGTCGTCGACTTGTCTGGTGATACCTGCAGCGCGTATTGCTCGCCCTTCACTGTCGCGTTCGATTACCTCGCCGGTATCCTCTTGCCAGACCCACTTGTCGTCGCGTGTTGACACTCGGTACTCCGCACGCCAGGTATCCTGACCGCCGGGTTTGAACCGGCTTTCGATAATCGATTCGACAGTTGACAAATCATCCGGATGGACCGACGCTAACCAGTCATCGGGGTTGACGATTCCGTCCGTATGCTCAACATCGACTGTTGCAATCCAGTAGTCGTTTCCCCAGAGCCGGTTGGCTTCGATATCCCATTCCCAGCATGCGAGTTCGGCTCGCTGGAGGATACCTTGGAGTTGTTCTGAGGTCATGTCGATGGGAAGATTCTCCGAGTGCTCTTCCTGATTTGTGGTAACTGGTTCAGGGTTGGTGTTAGAGGCGTTCCTGCTCTCCTGTTCGGTTTCTGGGGCTTGTATCACACCATGAAAGGGATACTCGTATTCTTCGCTTTCCTGGTCTGTGCCATCACTGACTGCGGGTTGTGACCCGTCGCTGGCTGGAGCAGAGTCCATCCCACTCTCGGTACTTTTGGGTTCGCCGCGAATACGGAGCGGTTGCTGGTTCCCCTCAGATTGGTCGATGGTGAGACGGTAGTCGAAAGCGGCAGCAGTCTGGAGCGCTGACGCGAGGTCGACGCGGTCCTCGGGGTCCACGCGTTCGAACAAGGAATCACGTGAGAGCGACTGGGTATCGACGCTGAGGATTGCTTGGCTTTCCTCATCAAGATGAACCAACTGACTTTCGGGGTCGTATTCCCAACCCCCAAGCGAGAACAGTTGGCGTGCGTGGTGACCCAGCAACGCGTCATTGTTACGAGGCTGACCCGCCTGATAATTCATATAGCCACACTTTGCACAAGCACTAATTATAATAGTATCGGCTTTTATGATTGAGTGATTCAACACTCCAATTGCGTGTACAGTCGGTTGTCCAGCCGACTTAGTTTCCCAAGCGAAGACCATTGGGAAACACTGTCTGACAGCACAACAAGACGCCGTGGGAGAGATGGCACAAATCTATGCGCGCTTTGTTGTTCTGTACGATCAGGACCTTGTTGAGCTCGTGAACAGGCTGTTGCGTAAGAGAGTATCCAGAGCGACTTGCGGGGTTTTTTTTGCCATACGTGGGTTAACTCTATGATCTGTACACGAAGCACTCTCATTCCGAGAGAGTGCTGGTACTGACGATATTGATATTTCGAAGGACGACGACGAAACCCTTGTATGCGGTGGGTGGATAGGGCGCAACGATGACTGACGAGTCGCCCGGTGACGCCAACACACCCACAGCGGAGACGCCGGGCGACTCACACGCAGACGATGCTGACACCTTGCTCGACCCCGAAGCCGCCGAAAAGAAGGGTCAGCCAGCGAAAGCGGGCTCCGTAACGGTCGTTGGCACGGCACACGTTTCTCATGAGAGCGTCGAGGAGGTCGAAGAGACCATCGAGCGCGAACGGCCCGACGTTGTTGCCGTTGAACTCGACGAGAGCCGGTACAAGCGGATGCAGGGTGAGACGCCCGATGACATCGACCCCGGCGATGTTATCTCCGGCAAGACGGTCTATCAGTTCCTCGCGTACTGGCTGCTTTCGTACGTTCAGGCACGACTCGGCGACGAGTTCGATATCGAACCGGGCGCGGATATGCGGGCCGCCATCGAATCGGCCAAACAACACGGTAGCGGTGTGGCGCTTGTCGACCGCGATATCCAGATGACCGTCCAGCGCCTCTGGGGCCGGATGCGCTTCCGTGAGAAGTTAAAGATTGTTGCGGCCTTATTGGTCGAAATGGCGGGCCCGTGGACGGCAGCCATGACGATTGGGTTCTCGGTCGGCTTTATTGGGGCTATCATCACCAGCGCGCTTGCCGGTCCAGTGTTCGTTCCGGCGGGTCTCGGTCCAACTATCGGAATCCCGCTCCTTGGTGGGTTCGTCGGCACGCTCCTTTCATTACTTGATGGGCTTCTCATCGCAACGACCTTTGCACTCGTCATTGGGGTTCCCCTTGGTGCGTTGCTTGCACTCTCGACCCGTGGGATGGAAGAGCACGAACTCGATATGGACCGACTCACCGATGCGGATGTCGTGACGGCGATGATAGAGGAGTTCCGCCGGTTCTCTCCGGGCGGGGCCGAAGCCTTGATTGACGAACGAGACGCCTTTATTGCACACCGATTGGTTGCCTTGCGAGAGGCTGGCTACGATGTTGTCGCGGTTGTCGGTGCGGGACACCGCGCCGGTATTGAACATTATCTTGCTCATCCCGAAGAACTCCCGTCGCCGGATTCACTGGTCGGAACCAGTTCCGGAAGCCGATTTACGTCGATACTCTACAAAGGGATTGGCTACCTCTTTACCGTCGGCTTTCTCGTCTTTTTCATCCTGCTCGCGCTTGCAGGCGTGCAAGGTGAGTTCCTGATTACGCTCTTCGTCGCGTGGTTCCTCGTGAACGGCATTATTGCGGCCGCACTGGCCCGACTCGCTGGCGCACACTGGACAAGCGCCGGTGTCGGCGGCTCAGTTGCGTGGCTGACGAGCGTGAATCCGCTGCTTGCACCGGGTTGGTTTGCGGGCTATGTTGAGTTGCGCTATACCCGTGTGAACGTCTCCGACATTGGCAAACTCAACGAGATGCTCAAAGACCAGGAGACTCCCTTGCTTCAGCTTGTCAAGCAGATGCGCGATGACGTTCCGCTCTTTCGACTTATCCTCATCGTCGGGATGACCAACATTGGGAGTTTCATCGCGACCATCCTCTTTGCAACGGTACTGCTGCCGTATTTTGCAACGGATATCGGTGGTATCGGCGGGATGGGCGAGGAACTGCTCAACGGCGCACGCGAGGGTGCTCGACTCATTACTGACTTGCTTCCACTCCTGCTGGAGGGCTACCGATGAGCTACCAGTACTGGACCATTCGGGGCATTCAGTTTGACCAAACCGAACTCCGTGACCTGGCGCTTGCCTGGTTCGCGCTGGGGCTTGCGTTTACGCTGTTTCTGACCCCAATGGAGTTGATTCAGGCTGCACCGCTGTATGCTGACCACCTGCTCGAAGTGTTCGTGATGAGCATGCTCACCGTCGGAACTGGCTTTTTGCTTCACGAACTTGCACACAAAATCGTGGCCATCAAATTCGGACAGATTGCGGCTTTTCGTGCGGATTACGGCCTGCTCGGCATTGCAATCGCCTCCGGACTGGCCGGCTTTCTCTTTGCTGCACCGGGGGCCGTTTACCATCGTGGCCGCATCACACAGCGACAGAATGGCCTCGTCGCGATTGCGGGACCGGTTACGAATCTCGTCCTTGCCGCGCTGTTTTTTGTCCCATTCCTGTTTCTCACTGGATTCCTCGGCGAAATTGCGCGGATGGGCGTCCTGATTAATGTTTTCCTTGCGGCGTTCAACATGATTCCGTTTGGGCCACTTGACGGTCGGACGGTCCTTGACTGGAGTAAACCCGCCTTTGCGGCGACCTTCGGGGTTTCGGTCCTCTTGCTGGTCGGTTTCGTGCTGACGTTTGGATTCTGAACGGACTCACTGAAGGTTCTGCGAGCGCGAGCGATGGGCTTTTGCCCGTGCCCGTCGGTTTCCCGGACAATGACCGAGGAGACCGACCCCGATGACGGGGAGGGACTGACCTACGCTGAGACTGGGGTCGACATCGAAGCAAGCGAACAGGCGACGGCCGCTCTCATCGGCGCGGTCGGCGAGTTCGAAGGCGACTACGCGGGACTGGTCGATATCGGTGACCAGTATCTCGCGCTGGCAACGGATGGTGTCGGAACGAAACTGCTTGTTGCTGAGGCGATTGATGACTATTCGACCATCGGTATCGACTGCTTGGCGATGAACGTCAACGACCTCGTTGCACAGGGTGTCGAACCCGTTGCGTTTGTCGATTATCTGGCCGTCGAAGAGCCGGATGATGAGACGGCAGAGAAAATCGGAGAGGGACTGCGCCGCGGTGCGGAGGAAGCCGAGGTCGCGCTTGTCGGCGGCGAAACGGCAGTCATGCCCGATGTGATTCGCGGCCTCGATATTGCCGGTGCGTGTGCCGGGCTAGCCCCGAAAGGTGCGCTCTTCCCGGGCGAGGCAGTCGTGGGTGACGTCCTCGTGGGCTGGCCAGCAAGCGGAGTTCATTCGAACGGGCTGACGCTGGCCCGTGAGGCAGCAACTCGCTCCCACGAATACACCGACCCCTTCCCACCGAACCCTGACCGGACGATTGCCGAGGAACTGCTCGAACCGACGCAACTCTATACGAAGCTTTTGCCCTCGCTCCGTCGACACGAAGCACACGCAGCAGCACACATAACCGGCGGTGGCTGGACGAACCTGCTTCGGCTCGGTGACTTCCAGTACGAGATTACCGACCCGTTCGAACCGCAACCTGTCTTCGAGTTCATTCAGGAGGAGGGCAACGTCTCCGACGAGGAGATGCACCGAACGTTCAATATGGGCACTGGATTCGTCGCTGCACTTTCCGAATCGGCTGCACAGGCAGTCATCGACGAGACTGATGGGGGACGCGTCATCGGGCACGTCGAGGAGGGCGAGCCGACTGTTTCGATTCGCGGGTTGGAACTGTCCTGAGCGAACTCTACATCGGTCCTTGCTAGCAAATCTCGTGATACTTGCTAATTTATACTTGCAACCCTAATCGAGCGACAGGAGTGACTCCCAGTGCTTGCTGACCACGACGCCGAGCCGGTTGCCCCGCCCGCACGCGATGGTGTTGCTGGACTTGATACCGATTCGCCACTTATTGTCAGCATTAGCGACATTCACGGCTACCTCGGCGATGCACGGAGTGCGTTACTGGCGCTCACCGACCATCCCGAGTATCCACCGCTCGTCCGACCGGACGCAGCACGGCGGTTACACTGGGCCGGCGGTGATGAGTATGTCCTCATATTCAACGGCGACCTCATTGACCGCGGAGCGCACAATGCAGAGGTCATTCAACTGGTTGAACGCCTCATCGAGCAGGCCCCACCGGGTCACGTTCGCGTCACGCTGGGTAATCACGAGATGGGTACGCTTTGCCCTGACCGATTCGCCTGGGACGGCTGGTACTCCGTCGAGAAAACCGACGACGAACGGAAGGCGTTCATGCAACAGATTCTTGACGGACACGTCGTTGCTGCCTACGAAGGACACAACGTGACGTTCGCCCACGCTGGCGCACCGGAGCCGTACACTGCGCATGAACGAAACGAGGAATGCGTCGAGGGAGTGCAGTCGCTTTTCGACGCGGTTGGCAGTTCTGAGGATGTCGATGCGCAGTATTCCTTGCTCGAAGAGTATCCGGAAGTGTTCGGCATCGGCGGACGGACCGGTCGCGGTCCGGGTGCGGGACTGTGCTGGCTCGATTTCGAATTCATGCCAGAAACCGCCCCGCCACAGGTTGTCGGACACACACGACACGACGAACCAACACAGAAGGGACGGGTTGTCTGTCAGAACATCATTCGGAACAACCGACGGCGCGACGGAGGCGAGGGCATCATTCTTGAAACGCCAGATGAACTACTGGCGCTCTGTCGAGATGCAAACGGTGAGGTACTCACTCACGAGTTCGACGTCTCGAAGACGGGCGTTGAAAAATAAAACGTAGCCTCAGGAAACGTGGCGGGCGATATCCGCTTCCGTAATAATGCCGATTGTCTCCCCGCCTTCCACGACGAGTACGGCATCGTTGTGGTCGAGGGCGGCGTCGACGGCATCAATAGTCGTGTCAGGTTCGACGGTGCTGACGGCCTCGTGCATCACGTCAGCGACCGGAAACTCGCCGACGTTACCTTCGTCATCTGATTGCTGGCGGATTTCGGAGGTGCCGAGCAGTCCAAGCGGCGTCCCGTCACGAATCACCGGGACCTGCGAGTAACTTTTCTTGTCCATCAACTCCGTTGCCTCGCGGACGCTGGCGTCGGGTTCGACGCTCACGACCGGCGAGTGCATTAAGTCGCTCGCGCGGAGAAGCCCTCCCTCCGCTTCCTGCAAGGCGTTGACAATCCGCCGGAGAGTCGAGAGACGGGGGTCGACATCACCACCCTCGATGCGGGCGATGAGCGGCTGTGAAACATCTGCGCGGTCAGCAAGGTCGCTCTGCGTGAGTTCGAGTTCGTTCCGTCGCTCACGCAAATCCTCTGGTGTCGGCAGTTCCATACGACCACATAACCGTAAGTAATACAAAAAACCACCGGCGCTTCCCAGTCGACCTACCGTTCCTGTTCGGTGTCAGCTTCGCTGCCGTCGAGTTCGACGGTATCAACGATTTTCAGTGGGACATCCCGGAGCGCACCGCCGATGTCGCTTTTGGCGATTCGCTGGGCGTGCTCGACGCTTTCCGCGTTGAACACGTCCATTTCCAGCAATAGTCCGACGAGCGAGGTATCCGCAGCGATAAACGCGGAGTCAAAGGGCTCGCCACAGGCCGGACATTCGGTGAATCCAACTTCCACTTCGACGTAATCCATCTCTTTCTGGTTGAGCCGCTTTCCGGCTTCGCTGACAGCGACGCCGATTGCGTCGTCGATTTCCTCGACGTCGTGAACCAACCAGGCAGCTTCCAGTACGACGCGATAGTTCATAGCTGTCTGTACAGTGTCGGGGGGACTACTCGGTTCTTTTGGTTTGGCTCTGCCCGCAACGAGAGTGAGCACTGCCCGCTGCTGTTGCTCGCTAGCATGGCCTCAACGGGCGCGAGAGCTCGTTACACCGGCGCAAGTCACGGTAATAATCCTCATAAGTTATGGAAAATTCCTCCCGTTCCAACACCTCCATTAACTGTATTTCGGCCCTCTCTGCTGAATATACTAGTTTCGAGACCATTGTCTGACAAAACCACCAGACGTAGCACCATTGCATTTTCGTTATACGTGATAAATAATGAAGAACTTGCCCGGAAAATATATATACTCCAATCCCACCAGACCAACTGCAGACCAATGGAACGCCTCTATCGCACAACGCTGTTCGCGCTGTACCAACTCACACTCCTCGTCGGCATCATGCTGATGCCAGTAGCGCTTGTGACCCAGCGGCTCGGCTTTCGACTCCCGATTGACCGAGCAGTTCTCAGCCTGAAAGAATCCTACGAACACGCGCGCTAAGCCCGTACCTTTTTACGACTCGGGTTTCCTCACTTCGTTCGGAACCACTCGTCGTAAAAATCTACGCTAAAAAGGCTGAACGCTCGGCGTTGCCTCGCGTTCAGTGAACCGCGCCTCCGGCGCGGATGCTCGTTGTAGTGTTGCGAATTCAGTTATTTGGCTCTGTTGAAATACTCAACCGTTGATATATTCTGAACTCCGTGCTGAATATAGAGGTTGAGTGCAGCACCTCCGACCTCATTTCTTTCACGCCGAAAGTGGTGAACAGTTCGCTCACTACATATACGAACTGAACGAGAACGGAATAGAACAAAGAGCGGTTTTATCTTGGCCAAGATATTTGTTATTCTGCTGAAGAAGAAGGGATATGAAGCGTCGAAAGTTCCTTGCTGGGTGTGGCTGTGCCACATCATTTGTTTTCGCTGGCTGTATCGGAAACAACGGTGATGAAGAAACCGATGCTAACGATGAGAATGCAGGTACGGAAGAGGAAGATGGATTAGAGGATATGTCTGGAGGCTACGATTTTTCATCATGCGAATACAGTCTCAACGATGAGAAAATCAATGTTCCGCTTGATGAAAGTCAATATAACAATCCTGCAGAGAGTGATCAGATAAACGTAGAGACCGGATACATAGAAGATGTTGAAGACAATGAATTGAGCGAATTAAATAGTATATTTGAGGAAGATGCGCATTTTGAGAGTTCTCAAATCTATTCAACAGACAGAAGCGATCCAATTGACAAATGTGATGTCGCAAAACTCTCCAACAGAGACTACGTCGAGTATATAATCCCGTTTCCTGTCGATTCATGACCTCCACGATCTACCGTCGCAATCGCGTGGCTCGTTAGGTGCCTCCATGTAGTATGTTTATAGTTTCCTATTTGATGGGAAAAGAAGATGTCGTTTCTCGTGCCACATTTGCGCCCTGTATTCAGCACTCGATTCTTGTCAGGTGCTGAGGGGTTCAAAAGAGTCAGCTATTTCAAAACACCCGCCACCACAACGACCGAAGTTTGTAGCTAAGCGAGTTGTTCTGATAGCCGTTCCAGCCGTGCATTCCGCCTGCTAGCGTGGTCGCATCGTATCCCTCATCCTGGAGAATTTTCGTCGCCCGTTTCGCAACGATACCCATCTTGCAGACGACGACAACGTCTTTCTCTGTTGGGAGTTCGTCAAGCCGGCTTCTGAACGCTGTCTCGTCGCCGCTTCGAAGGTCGTTGTAGACCGGGATGTTATGGCTTTGCTCAATTGCTCCTGTCCCGTAGCTGGCTTCTGGTCGGATATCAAGCACGAACGGCTTCGAATCGGTCTCAAGTCGGTCGGCAAGCGCTGCCGGACGGATGCTGCTCATTGGTTTGTCTGTGGTACCGCGGTCACAAACTGATTGTGAATCAGTACTGTCTGCTTCGTTCGGAATGTGCCAGCCGGTTTTTCCCGAACGGGCAGTTTCTTATGTCCCGAGCCAATACTCAGGGGTAATGCAGAACCCAACTGTCGGTTCGGATTTCTCGCGGAATCAGCAGCGACTCTCCGGCCGTGCCGAGATGAACCCATACGAGCCCGAACTTGGCTCGCTCCCGAACGGCGACCGCGACGAGGAAGCGGTCAACAAGACGGGAACGACGACCATCGGTATTGCTACCGAAAACAGCGTCGTCATCGCAACGGATATGCGCGCCAGCCTCGGCGGCCGCTTCGTCTCGAACAAAAACGTCCAGAAGGTCGAACAGATTCACCCGACGGCCGCCCTCACGCTCGTCGGCTCCGTTGGCGGCGCACAATCGTTCATCCGCACACTCCGTGCCGAAGTAAACCTTTATGAGGCCCGTCGCGGCGAGGATATGAGCATGAAAGCGCTCTCGACGCTTGCCGGGAACTTCGCCCGTGGCGGTCCATTCCTCGCTATCAACCCAATCCTTGGCGGGATTGACGACGATGGGAGCCATGTCTACTCAATCGACCCCGCTGGTGGCGTCATGAAAGACGATTATACGATTACTGGCTCCGGGCTGACTGTCGCGTACGGGACCCTTGAGGACCGCTACGAAGAAGATATGTCCATCGACGAAGCCAAAAAGGCCGCCGGCGCGGGTATCAAAGCCGCTGCCGAGCGTGACACTGGCTCCGGAAACGGAATCTACGTCGCCACGGTGACTGAAGACGGTGTCGACATCACCGATTACGGACTCGACGAACTCGACGTCTGAAGACGAATTTTCTTCCTTGTCCCATAGAATTACAACTCTCGGTAGCGATATCCGTACTATGGCACGACTGCCGGATTGCGCTGTCGTTTCTCGCCCCACAGTGCCATTCTTGCGGTCGGTTTACAGTTCGTCGGGTGGTCACAGTGAAACCTGACCCCACCGTCCAGTTTCAGGTCGGCAGCCAACTGTTCCGGCTCGCGATGGAGGCGTCAGAACGGGCGGTGATTGCACCTGACCGGCTGGCAACGCTGCTGACTGCCGACGTCGGCCAGACGGAGAGCGAAATCGTCTATCGGGAGAACAAACTCGAACTCCACCGGTACGAACCGGAGACGAAACGCCACGATACTCCTATTTTTATCGTCTACGCCCTTGTGAATCGACCGTACATTCTGGATTTACAACCTGATAGAAGCGTCATTCGCCGTCTGCTCGAAGCCGGCTACGAGGTGTATCTCATCGACTGGGGCGAACCGTCGCGGCTGGATAGCTCGCTTGGACTGGATGATTACGTCTGCCGCTATCTGGATAACACTGTCTCCGTTGCCTGCGAGCGGTCGGCTGTCGATTCGGTCCACCTACTTGGCTACTGTATGGGTGGGAGCCTTGCAACGATGTACACGGCACTGTTTCAATCACGCGTTCAGACGCTTTCGGTCATGGCAACGCCCGTCATCTTCAACGAAACCGGCGGTTTACTCGAACGGTGGGCGACGTACTATGACCCGAGTACGGTCATCGAAACGTACGGCAATGCCCCTGCAGAACTGCTCGCAGTACAGTTTGCGATGATGGAGCCTGTCGCTAACCTCGTCACAAAATACGTTGGATTCTATGACAACCTCGATGACGAGGAGTTCGTCGAGAATTTCGCGCGGATGGAGCTCTGGACGTGGGACGGCGTTGACGTTGCCGGCCGAGCATTTCGTGAGTTTGTCGAAGAGGTGTACAAACAGAACAAACTCGTCAACGGGGAGATGGTTCTTGATGGAAGGCGAGTTGACCCAGAAACGATCGATGTCCCGCTTCTCCAGATTGTCGGCGAGTACGACCATATCGTACCGCCCGAATCAAGCAAACCGCTGAACGATGTTGTCGGCAGCGAGGACGAACAAATCATCGAGTTTCCACGCGGCCACATCGGTATCTCGGTCTCGACGAAAGCACACGAGGAACTCTGGCCGGCAGTCACGTCGTGGTATGCCGAACGTGGTCCATGAAACTGGTCGTGGTATGCCGAACGCGGCCCCTGAGTGTCTCACCGATTGCCCGTCGATTTACGCTCCGAGCCAGCTGCCAGTCGAAATCTCCTCGCCGTGGTTCCGACAGATACGCGCACCGCGTTTTCTGACCTGCCGTGCGGAGGGCAGTTTCTGGTTTTCCTCTATCTCACCGATAATCCAGTCTGTCAGTTCGCGCGCTGCATCCCGTCCAGCAAGGGAGTTCACCTCCTTGATTCCTTTCTCGTAAGCTTTCCGACGTGACCCCTCTTTTTTCTGTGCGGCCCGTCTCGTCCCTAAATCGAACGCGGCCTGTGTCGTCTCATCAATCTCTGCGAGGAGTTCTTTTGTTACAGCGCTCATGTGGTCTCATTTGGTAGGAACGGTAATAAATCAGGTGTGCGTTTTCGATTCTTCCTATACCGGTCGACGGAAGCTGTGATAGATTCGTCACCACCCGTCCTGCGTGAGAACTATCAATTGTTCCGTCGACCGGTATAACTGTTACAGTTCGACGTAGTCGCCAGCGAAGTCCTGGTCGATGGTGTCCGGTACGACAACTGCTTCCCCGAACACGGCTCCGGATTGCGTGTGTAGTTCGATTTCTGCCCGCTCTCCTCTGTTCAACGGCTCAAGACTACTGGGGAGGGGAATTCCATCACCGAGGATGCCGTCGATTTCCTGCCCGTCTGTCAGCGGAATCACGAGAGTGTATCGTTCGTCCTCTGTCTCGATTACCGGCGTTTCCTCATTCGCTGCCCGTACTGGCTTGATACCGTACGTGTTTTCGCCACCATGGCCCACATGAATGAGTTCAGCAGCGCCGGCCTCGCTGACATACTGGCCTCTTATCTGACCCAAATCAACTGGGCTGGAACCAGGAGCGAGACTCACAACTAGTTCTATTCTGTCGATACTCCCGCTGTCAGCGTCGCTCACGCGTCCGACAGCACTCACAACCTGCAGACTCTCGTCTACTGGTTCGGTATCGGTATCCTCTTCGACTGTCGTATCGTCCGGTTCACCGGTTGGTTCCTCGCGGAGTTCCTCAACAAGTCGCCATTCCTCATCTTCGGTTCCTACGAGCCAGGTATCCGTAATCTCTTGGCGCTCTTCCATCTCCGTCACGTCGACGGTTACCTCGACGATTGCCGTCTCTCCTTGCGCTACTGTTTCGGCATCTTCCTCGTCAAGCGATGTTCGCTCTATGAGCTCAGTCTGGTCGATTCCCTCCTCTTCCAGACTCGTTTCGACAGCATGCAGTTCGGTGTCACCCAAGACGGAATGTGCATACTCTGTCTGTGGAGCATAGAGGACGTTATAAAATTGGCTGAGAAGTTCCTCAGGGTCATCAGCATCTGGGGCAAGTGATGTATCATCGAAACCAGACATATCGTCGTCTGCCTCCGACTCGACAAAATTCTCGAGGTCCGTACAGCCAGCCACTCCGGCAACGCCTGCGGCACTGCTGGTGACGAGAAAACGCCGTCGGTTGAGTGAAGATTGGTTATCTGTCATTATCCGAACGGTTGTGATTGGAACGGAAAAGTCCTGTTCGCCACTATCAATTCTGATAGTCATACTGTGCCGACGGGATGAAATAGGATGCCCCGATACATCGGATATGGACTTGTTTGGCACGGCCGGGATTCGCGGGCCGGTCACGACTGTTACGCCGGAGCTTGCCCTCTCTGTCGGGCAAGCAGTCGCCGAGCGGATACGAGAACGAGAAGAGGACACCCCAGCGGTCGTCCTTGCGCGAGATGGACGCGAAACGGGAGAGGGGTTGGCCAGTGCGTGCGAAGCGGGACTCACAAGTGGTGGGGTCGACGTCCGAAAGCTGGGTGAACTCCCCACGCCAGCGCTCGCGTTCGCCTCACAGGGTCGGTATGGCATCATGCTCACCGCTAGCCATAACCCGCCCGAGGACAACGGCATCAAACTGTTTGTGGACGGCGTCGAATACGACCAAGAGGCCGAGAGAGATATCGAACGTCGGGTGAGTGAAGTCACGGCACAGGCAGCGTGGGATGATTGGGGCATTACGGAGCGTCGCGAGATACTTCCCGGCTACC
>LKNH01000013.1 GCA_001564135.1 Halobacteriaceae archaeon Tc-Br11_E2g27
CTGGAATCAATTCTGCGTTCCATATTTTTTCCGAAATATTGATATGTAACTGATTAAAATGCGGAATATGACATTTAGTATTATTGTTCGGGAGCCGACAGACGATGATTGCGATACATCGTATCGATACGGCGTCGGGGTGACGACGAATAACCCAGGCATTGGAGTCTTCTGTCCGTTTACTTCGGAACATGGAGCAGTTGCCACCCAATACCAGACACACGGAAAAGTCGGACCACAGATAAAACGGTATCTCACTGATGGGGTTCGAGCAGAGGATGCGGTGCTAGCTGTCGTAAACTCGACTGATTTGGCGGAAAACCTGCAGATTCACGCTCTCTGCAAAGAGACACGTGGGTATCATACCGGTCGTGGACTCGATAACTTTCACGACGAGACGGATTTGATATACGGTGAACGAACAGGTCAGAACTGGTCGGTTGCGGGAAACTCGCTTGTTTCGACAGACGTACTCGACTCGACTGGGGACGCATATACGTCAGCAGACACAACTCGCCCGCTTGCAGTACGTCTCATAGAGGCACTCAAAGCCGGCGACGAAGCAGGTGGCGACGGCCGAGACAATAACGCACGTAGTGCTGCGATTTGTATCACTGACCCAACAGCAGGACTTGCCAACGAGTGGTATAACAATCTCCGAGTCGACGCGTCGAAGACACCACTTACGGACCTTCAACAGCAATACGAACTGGCGAAATCGTTCCACGAGACAGCATCCAAAGAGTGGTGAACGACTACGCAGGGGGCAAAAATCAGGATTGTATTTCCGCTTTGATTTCAGTCTTGGGACTGAAATAAAAATCGCATGACCAACAGCTGCTATGCGGAAAGCCAGCTATCAGGAGATTCGACCCACGTCGTCTCTTCAGATGATTCCTCGCGAGCAGTGACCGCTTCGAACACCACCGCAAGACTGTAAAGGGTGTTACTAGTCGGTTCGTCCACATTGTGGATGCCGAGAATCGTCGCTTCATCGAGTGTCTCGATTGTACAGTCGATATCAGCAACAGCTGTGACCGCATTCATCGCTGTGCGTTCCAGAGTGTCGATAGCAGTAGTCTGTGCAGAGGGTAGCTCTGCAGTCTCTTCAATCTGCAGCACATCGCCCTGGTCGTTTATCACACGAGTGTAGACAGTAATCTCGGATTCGTCCCAAGTGCGACACTCCCGTTCATATCGGTCCGGCGAGACAGAAACAGTCGTTTGGTTGATGGAAAACGACTGATACTGCTCTTCGAGTGCCGATAGTTGCGCCTCGACGGCCGCGCGGGATTGCTCCACCTCTCCCATGCTCGCCCCATGGTTTGTCGAGGGATAAACCTCCGGATGGTTATCAACTGGTGAAAACATTGCTACGTTTTCCGTGCTGGTTGGTGATTTTGCTTATCAGTGCTGAAAGTGATGGCTAATGCGCTTGATTTCACCCACACGAATAAATTCCGTGTCAGTTGTATTTGGTCACCGACCCACGAGTGATGTCAAGAGCTTCCATCTCGACTTTTCGTGAACGCACCGCCGTTGCTAAAACGGTGTTCCCCCCGCTAGCAAGGCAGCAACGACAAGCAAGACAACCGCACACGCTGCGCTCAACAAGAGATACGGTCGCCCACGGGCCGCAAGTTCCTCAACCGCAGTCGACTTATCAACCAGGTCGCTCGGAAAGCCTTCAGCCATGTACGTTCCAAACCCGACTGCATCGACGGTAGTTCGCATCCGAAGGATGCCGATCTCAATGAGCCCGTTCATCACTCCCCAGAGCGTCAGCATTGCGAGGACTAGTATGCCTCGCTGTGATTCGACCAGTAATTCGAGCGGTGTATACAGAACCCAGATGAGATATGCACCAGTCACCGGCAACACGACTCCAGTCCAGCGAGTTATCAGCAGGAGTTTGTGAACCTGACTGACGAATGATTTCGCTGAAAGTCGTCCGCTCATTGCGTCGGGCCAAAGTGCATACACCACATAGAGCGTTGCCCCAGTCCATAGCGCAGCGGAGATAACGTGGGCAACGTAGGCTGTCGTCAACAAGACCATCCGTTGTTACTTCGTTTACCAGTGCAAAAATGGGAATACCTAACGACTATCAGAACGAACCGATTGAACGAATACGCCATTCACGGCTCAATATTCTTGTTTTTAGGCACCGCGAAGGACCGTAATATACCGAATGAGCGAGCGGTGAACCCGGCGTTCGAACGATGCTTCAGTTTTCCAACCGGTCTGGTGGGCAACCTGCGCCCAGGGTCGGTCACCAACAATTACGCACCGAGTGGCGACCCGCCTCGCTTCTTCAAGCGCATCGCGAATGAGCGGATTCAGGTCACCAGCAATCTTTGACTGCCGGCCGTAGGGAGCATCAAAGACGACAGTGTCGACCTGCTCGGCTGCAATTGGGAGGGATGCTGCATCGCCGCGGACGACCGCCCAGTCGCCGTCCAAATATGCATTCAGATTTTGATGCGTGCCCGTGACCATTTTCTCCTGTGCGTCGACACCGACGGCGCGCGCGCCGATGAGACCCGCCTCAAGAAGTAGTCCTCCAGTGCCGCACATCGGGTCCAGCACAGTGGCTCCGGGTCGGGCACCGGCAATGTTAACAAGTGCGCGTGCGAGCATCGGGTCCATACTGCCCGGCTGGAAAAACGGGCGGTCACCCGGCTGGCGCGAGCCGAATCCGCGGTCAGCCTCCACCGCTAACCAACCAACAGCGCAGGTGTCGGGAGAAAACAGCACGCGGAGTTCGTGGTCGGGGTCATCAAGGTCGACAGTAAATCCACGGTCGACAAGTACCGAGCCAAGCTTGCGTTCGACTGCCTGTGTGTCGATATCGGTCAACCCTCGGACGTTGATAGCGCGAACCGCGACGGAACCACTGCGCGAAATCGTTGCTGCGGTCAAAAGCGCCCGCGCATCGCCAACTGTGGGCTCACAGCGGCCAACAAGTTCGCTGGCCCGATGTGTAAATGCGAGGTCACTAAGACGGTCAGTGATACCGCGCGCAGTTGCAAGCCCCGGGGCAAGCAGTTCGACAGCACTGGCGGCACACTCGGCTTCGTAGGCTGCAAACTCATCATCATCCCCGGCAAGTTCGAGAACGTACACGCCGAACACTGTGTCTGGTATCGCTATCAGCCTAACGATTGGCTAAAGAACTCCCTAAAAACACCAACACATTGGTAAGATTACAGTATTGACAGAGGCGTTCCATTAACCTTTATAAAGCTTAAATACGATACTTAAATCGACACATGGTCGATCCCAAGGAAACAATCAATATCGAGAACGTTGTCGCCTCGACCGGAATCGGGCAGGAACTTGACTTGCAGAGCGTCGCGATGGACCTGGAGGGTGCGGATTATGACCCAGAACAGTTCCCGGGACTTGTCTACCGAACGCAGGAACCAAAATCTGCGGCACTCATCTTCCGCTCCGGAAAAATCGTCTGCACCGGTGCGAAAAGCACCGATGACGTTCACCAGAGCCTTCGCATCGTCTTCGATAAACTCCGCGAGCTCAACATTCAGGTCGCTGATGACCCGGAGATTATCGTCCAGAATATCGTCACGTCCGCCGATCTCGGTCGAAACCTGAACCTCAACGCAATCGCAATCGGGCTGGGTCTTGAGAAAATCGAATACGAACCGGAGCAGTTCCCCGGACTCGTGTATCGCCTTGAGGACCCCGATGTTGTTGCACTGCTGTTTGGCTCCGGAAAGCTTGTCATTACCGGCGGGAAACAGCCAGATGACGCTCGTGAGGCCGTCGACAAAATCGTCTCGCGTCTCGAAGAACTCGGTCTGCTAGACTAATACTGCCGGACGTAGTCCAGTAGTATAAGCGGCTTCCGTTTTCGTGACTCTTGAATTGTGAGCGGTCGGGCTGGCTGTTCTCCTGTGAGCTATGCCTTTGCTGGTTCAACTCCGAAGACCCCAAAGACGACGAGGGGGAGTATCAGGGCAATCACGCCGAACAGAGCGAGAAGAAGTCCAACTGTCGTATTATGGTCCTGAGCGTAGAGTTTATAGCCACAAAATACGGCAATGAGTCCGACCAACGGAATGACAAGCAACGCGATAACTGCTGAAATTGACCCAAAGACCAGATAGAGCGTCCCATCTTCGTGGTAGCTGGCAATACGGCCGGTAAGTGATTGGTCTGATTCAGTCATCGTTCGTGCCCTCTAGTATTGACTAACTATTCAGTCAATATATAAACAGCGGTCAGAACTCGAGACAAGACCGTCAGAACAATAATCCATCAGGGTGATGCTACAGTGACCCAATCAGAGACGATGAACCTGGACAATCCGGAACCGACGAAAGTTGCGATTATGGAAGCCACGTACGAGGCGTTGAACAAACACGGCTACAGTTCGCTGACAATCCAGGATATCGCTGATGAGTTTGACCGCAGCAAATCATTGCTGTATTACCATTATGAGAGCAAAGAAACGCTGCTGGCTGATTTTCTCGAATATACGCTTCAGGAGTTTATTTCCGAGTTTGAAGTGGGGGAAGAAGAGCCATCAATCCGGCTTGAACGATTGCTTGACCGACTCGTTCCGGAATCGGTCGATACCGATTCATATCCGATACAGATTGCGCTGTTAGAGCTACGGGCGCAGGCCCCGCACACTGAGGTGTACCGGGAACGGTACTCGGAAGTTGACACGGTGCTGACCGAGACAATCGAGGAGATTCTCCAGCAAGGTATCGAGCGTGGTGAATTCCAAGACGTTGATGCAGAAAGCGAGGCACAACTCCTCGTGTCAATGATTTACGGGACGCGCGTCCGCCGGTTTACGACCGATGAGTTTCCGGTGGAACAGAATCGGGAGATGCTATTCACACACGTTGACCGACAGCTCCTGGTTTAACTGCGAGGAAGATGTCCGGGTCGATGTGGATACGTGCGAGCGAGAAAGGTAGATTATTATCGGCGCAACTGTGAGTGGTCGGTATGAGCTACGATACGGTACGGGACGTTGACCCGGCCGTCGCAGATGCACTGGAAGGTGAGCGAACGCGACAGAACGAGACGCTTGCGATGATTGCAAGCGAAAATCACGTCAGTGAAGCCGTGCTGGAGGCCCAAAGCTCCGAGTTGACAAACAAATACGCAGAGGGCTATCCAGGCGAGCGATACTACGGTGGCTGTACGCACGCCGACGAAATCGAGGAGTTAGCAATCGAACGAGCGAAAGAGCTCTGGGGTGCAGAACACGTCAACGTTCAGCCACACTCGGGGACACAGGCGAATATGGGCGTCTATCTCGCCATGCTTGAAGCCGGCGATAAGATTCTCTCGCTGGAACTCGAACACGGCGGCCACCTCTCACACGGCCACCCAGCGAATTTCACCGGTAAGACCTACGAGGTCGAACAGTATCAGGTCGATGCTGACACCGGCTATATCGATTACGATGGCCTTGCCGAGAAAGCAGCCAGTTTCGAACCGGATATCATCGTTTCCGGCTACTCAGCATATCCACGCGATATCGACTGGGAGGCAATTCAGGCAGTTGCTGACGACGTTGACGCCTATCACCTTGCAGATATCGCACACATCACGGGACTCGTTGCGGCCGACGTCCACTCCTCGCCGGTCGGCATTGCGGATTTCGTCACGGGGAGCACGCACAAAACCATCCGTGCCGGTCGCGGTGGCATTATCATGTGCAAAGACGAGTATGCCGATAAGGTTGATTCAGCCGTCTTCCCTGGGTCACAGGGTGGTCCGTTGATGCACAACGTCGCCGGAAAAGCAGTTGGCTTCGGCGAGGCACTTGAACCGGCCTTCGAAGCGTACGCCGAACAGGTTGTCGAGAACGCTAAAGCACTCGCCGACCAACTTCAGGAACACGGCTTGTCACTGGTCTCCGGTGGAACCGATAACCACCTCGTTCTGATTGACCTCAGAGAGTCACATCCCGATACGACCGGGAAAGATGCAGAAGAGGCGCTCGAAGAGACCGGTATCGTCCTGAATGCAAATACGGTTCCGGGCGAAACGCGCTCTGCGTTCAACCCATCCGGTATCCGTGCCGGCACACCCGGGCTGACGACGCGCGGGTTCGACGAGGAAGCAACCCGAGAGGTTGCGGACCTCATCGCGCGCGTCGTCGATAACTACGACGATGAAGACGTGAAAGCCGACGTGAGCGAGCGTGTTTCGGAGCTAACTGACGAGTTCCCGCTGTACGAATAGCGGACTAGAGCCCAAGAAGAGCACCGAGAAGAAAGCCAACGACAAGCAAGACGCCGAGCAAGACAAAAGCAGCATTTTCGAGATTGATTTCCTGTGGTTCAAGCGGTTCTAATCGGTCCAGTGAGCCAGCCACGTTGCTATCAGAGTCATCCTCCGAGCGGTTAGTGCCCAGATACTCGTCTTCAACGGGAGGGGCATCGCTGTTGGAAGCGCCATCCGTTGGCTGTTGTTCATTTGCTGGAACGTTTGGATGATGCCTAACGTCGGTGTCAGCGGCTGAGTTGTTGGTATGCTCAGACCAATCGGAACGTGAGTCGCGCTCCGATTCCGTTCGTTCGTCCGTTTCGTCCATTAGTTGTCCTGTAGGCACGCACGCACAAAAGGTTGGTCAGGCAGTCATACTACTGGACGGGAGCTAATAGGCAGTCTCGCCACCACCAGAGTGGCGAGTAAGCTACCGAAGATATGTTCGTGAGTATCAGTATCGAGCTAGCCATTGGTTGTTCTGTGAAGGGGCTTGGAGCGGTCGGCTATTTTGCCTTCAAAGGTATTTTAGAGCGAATTATTGCCTTTGAAGGCATAAATTTTATTTCCCTCAAAGGTTATATTGAGCAGTTAGAATTCAATACCCTCGTGGGCGGAGATACCGCTTCGCCACGACTCTGGCACTGCCAGCGCGGTTGCTTCTGCTTCGTCGAACGGCACCATTACCGTGGTAGCGCTCGCTGCCGGTTCTCCATTGGAAACGACGTCATATTCCATTAGGATACTTGATTCGCCGACGTCGGTGACACTAATTCCAACGTTGACATCATCGCCGTACGTAATTGGTCGTAGATAATCGATATCAAGACTCGCAATGACGAATCCAGGGTCCACAGGTTCGACATCCATGACTTCGGAGATATACTCCGTCCGAGCGTGTTCAAGATAGGTGACGTACACCGCATTGTTAACGTGGCCGACGGAGTCGATATCCCGATACCGGACCGTTACCGGAACGGTAAGATTGTGGTCGGACATACCTTCTTTCTGGCTGGTGTTCTTTTTGCTCTGTCGTTTTGCCAGAATACCAGTGGTATAGACTTTTGAGCCATTACATGCAAGCACACATATGACTGACCTCGCTGCAAAGGAGTGGCGGTTCATTGTCGAACAGTCGGCACCGGGCCCGCTACAGATGGCCTTCGACGAAACCGCTGCCGAAACCGTCGCAGACGGTGGTCCCCGCACGGTTCGCGTCTACCGCTGGGAGCCAAGTACCCTCTCGCTCGGTTACCGACAAGAGGCTAAAACAGTCGACTGGGAATACTGCGAGGCTGAGGGAGTGACGGTAACTCGTCGACAGACTGGTGGCGGCGGCATCTACCACGATTCGTTCGGCGATATTTCCTATTCGATTGTCGTTCCTGCAGACGAAGTCCCCGGTGACCTGCTGTCGTGTTACGAACTGCTCTGTAAGCCACTCCTCGAGTTTTTTGACCGACTTGGGCTGGCTGCCGACTTTGCCGAAAGCGAACAACCCTCGATATACGAGCCAGCCTGTTATCTGCGTGGTATCCACCCCGCACACGATATCCTCTGTAACGGCCGGAAAATCAGTGGGAACGCCCAATACCGAACCAGAGATGCAGTTGTCCAGCATGGCTCCATTTCGGTAAGAACAAGGCCCGAACGACATCTCGCCGTGTTCAAGGAGCATAACCTTAGCCACGAGGTATTCACCAAGCGAGTAACGGGAATCATGGAGGAAACGGACCAACAACTCGACAGAGAGACCATCGTCTCGACACTGGAACGGACTCTCGCTGATTGGGTGGATGCTTCGTCCGGGGACTGGACGGACAGCGAACGGTCGCGAGCCGAGACTATCGCAGCCGAAAAGTACGCAACCAACTCGTGGGTGAAAGACCGAGAGAGAAACACGGCTGCCGAGCAGTAAAACGGCTGTTGGGGAGTAGCCAACCACAAGGCCGAGTACGGTGCTGAAACAAGCTGGCCCCGCCCGAAACAGATTTGCACCCGGCACCCGGTAGCCAGACTGTGCTCACGAAAGACCTCCTGCGGGTGTCCCGACGCGGCGGAGGCTATCAACCGCTGTTCGTCGGCGCAGAGACCGAAACACTCGCAGCCCGCGTAATTGGTATCTATCAGGGCCACGTCGGAAACTCAAGGGAAACCCTGCAGGAGGCACTCCGGTTGCTAGAACGCGACAGCGACGATTTCAAACTCGTTCGTGGGTTTGCCAAACTACTCGAGCGAGAGACGAGTTGGCGGGTCGACGCACCGATTGACCCGGGACGAATCCGACGACTCGTCTTCGAGGAGGCCGAATCCATCGGAGTCGTCTCGGAAGCCGAGCGAAGACAGGCTCTCGACAATGCAGCGGATAGCCTTGGACTCAATACTGAAACTATCGAGCATTCGCTCTATGCTGACCGTGAGCAAAAGGCAGTACTGGAATCTATCGATAGACAGTGGACTCCAGAGGCGTTGCGGCTCCAGTATAATCTCTCGCTTGCACAAACTGCTCTGTTCGATGCGACGGAAATTCGTGTGCAAACTGCCGACCCGAAAACGCTTATCACACAGCTCAAACGGTTACGACTGCTATATGAAATACGGAAACTGCCAGAGAACCGTCGGCGAACTGTTGCAGCTGCTGACCGCGAGATACTCATCACAGGTCCGGATGCCCTCTTTTCACAGACCAGACGGTATGGCACGCGGTTCGCACGGTTACTCCGAACAATTGGGAAAACCAGCGAGTGGGAACTCCGGGCAACTATCGACGACCGGGGAACCGAGCGGGAACTGGTCTTGACTGATACGGATATTACGGTCCCGGATATAGAACCAGTGACCGACATTCAGTTCGATAGCGAGGTCGAAGCCTCGTTTGCACGCCGGTTCGTATCGCTGGATACCGACTGGACGCTCGTCCGTGAACCCGACGCAATCGCTGCGGGCGAACACGTGGTCATTCCGGATTTTGCCTTCGACTGGAACCACACAGACTTTCGTCTCTATTTCGAGATTATGGGATTTTGGACCCCGGAGTACGTCGAAAAGAAACTGAAACGGTTCGAAGCGGTGGAGGATGTTGAACTGCTCGTTGCTGTTGATGAGAGTCTCGGTGTCGGCGACGACATTGAGGCACGCAATCATCGGGCAATTACCTACCGTGGCGATGTAGATTTGGGAGCCGTTCGGAATGCGTTACGGCGCTACGAGGAACAACTGGTTGCCGAGTCAACAACGACACTCCCGGACGAACTGCGACCGAATGGGGACGTGAGGACACTCGAAGAGCTATCGAGCGAACATGGTGTCAGTACGGATGCCCTCGCAGCAGTAACGTTTCCGGAACATGAACTGGTGGGACAGACACTCATTCGGCCGGATGTGCTTGAGGAGCTATCCGAGTCGCTGGAGGCGGGGATGGAACTGAATGCTGTCGAAGAGTTGCTGTCAGCGTACAACATCACCGAACACAGTGCGGTGTTGGCCGAGCTGGGGTATCGAATCGAGTGGGAAGGACTAGGAAGCGGGACCCTACAACGAACGGAATAACCAACACGAGTTCAATCGTCAGCGCCAACGTCGGCCTCGCTGTCACCGACATCGTTCTCACCGTCGCTCGTCGCTTCCGGTGTGCTGGATTGTGGCTCAGTGTCATCGTCGATGACGTTTTTGGCCCACGTTCCTCGAAGGAACCAGACGCCGGTAATCGCAGCCGAACAGACATACGAGATAGCAACCGCATACCAGACGCCCTCGATTCCCATGCCACCTGGCACAAGGAGGAGATAGCTGATGGGTATCCGGAACACCCAGAGTTCAGTCGACCCGAACAACATAGCAGCGCGAGTGCTACCACTTCCACGGATACCACCGAGCATGGTCTGAAAGACTCCCAGGAAGATGTAGGCAGGGCCGACAATCCAGATATAGAGGGCACCGATTTCGATGACGCTTTCGGCATCAACCCCGCCGTCCGCTTCGACACTCAGGAAAAATCCGACGATAGACTCGGCAAACGGGTACGCGAGCGCGATAATAACGATGAACGCGCCGACGACAACAGCAGAACTCATGGAGACGGCTCGTTTGGCTCGCGCTATCTGGTTTGCCCCGAGATTCTGGCCGACAACCGTCTCCGTTCCTCGGGCAAGCCCAAGTGCGGGGAGGAACAACAGCGACGAAAGGCGGTTGACAATACCGTACGCAGCGACCGCATCATCGCCAGCGATAGCGATAATAGCAGTCAGAGCGGCTATCCCACCCGCGCGGAGGCCCTGCTCGGCAGCGATTGGTGCGCCGACATCGAGAATTTTCCAGACAGTTCGTGGGTCAAGCCAGAGGTCGGAAAGTGTGGGCTGGAGGCCGACGCGTCCGGAGAACAACAGCCACAGGCCAACAGTCGCGGCGAATCCGCGTGAGATAACCGTTGCAATAGCAGCGCCTTCGACGCCATAGCCAGTGAATGCAGTAGCATCGTAGAGTGTCGTTTCGAGCGATTCGAGCCCGAACCAGGCAAACATCGGGTTATCCTGAAACCCGAGGATGAGAAACGGGTCAATGACGACGTTGATGACGACACTGATAACCATCAGATACAGCGGCGTTCGGGTGTCACCCCAGCCCCGCGAGAGGGCATCGAAGATGAAAAACCAGAACATGAACGCGACGCCGATGAAGATGATTCTGGTGTAGGCAACCGCCATCGAATGTGGGTCTGTTCCCGGTGTTGCGCCCACGAGCGAGATTAGCGTGGGCGCAAGAACATAGCCAATCAGCGCGAGCAAAAACGAGAGAAGCGTGACAAACGACAGGGTCTGTCCAGCAACGTGGTGAGACTGTCTGAAATCCGACGCACCTTTGTACTGTGCAACAAGCACCGTCCCTGCCACGGTCAGGCCACCGCCGACGCTCACGATGAGAAACACAATTGCCCACGAGTACGAGAGCGCAGCAACCGGGTCCCCACCGAGTCGGCCAACCCAGTAGGTGTCGGCGAGGTTATAGCCAACCTGTAGTAATTGTCCAAGGACAATCGGCGCTGAAAGTACCATCAGCGGTTTGAACAGCGCACCATCAGTAACGTTCACCGAGCGGTCTTTGCCTTTTCTAGATGGCGGTGGGGACTGGTCAGCACCGCCGTCAGTTTCGGTTGGTTCAGCCGTCTCTTCGGCACCGCGGTGTGCTGAACCGCTTTCGCCTTCGGAATCGCCCTGAGTCCCGTTGCTCGAAGAGGGCTGGCGATCGTCTGTTGGAGGGGTGGGACTCATGAAACAAGCGGGGAGTATCGGTACTGACTGACCAGTCAGTCAAGCAAGGATAAAATCGTTTTGATTCCCATCGAAATCTGAGCTGGTGATGGATGTGACTCAGCGACAGAAAGAACGAGTCGGCCGAATGGTGGCCGATTAGATGACGCGGTTCTGGAGGTAATCGAGGTGTTTTGCGTTGTACACGATTTTAACTTCGTCGGTCAGCGCGTGACCGATGCAAGTCAGACGAACGTTTTTCTCGTCGACTTCCTCGTCGGAGAGAATCTGTTGCATGTCCATTTCGATTTCGCCTTCGACAACGATTGCGGCACAGTTTGCACACGCACCAGCACGGCACGAGAACGGCCAGTCATAGCCCTGTGCTTCTGCTGCTTCGAGGATGTATTCGCCTTCGTTGACTTCAAGCGAGCCGTAATCCTCGCTATCGAGGCCAGCCTCGGCGGCTTTTTCGAAGGTATCCTCTTCGTACATGTCCCAGTCGTTGTCGTCGACCACTTCGTAGTTGAGGTATTCTACAGTTGGCATCACTTGCCTGTTCACTCCCCTCCGGGTTAGACTTTGCTGTTTTTCTCAACCTACCGGGAAAATCATGAGGAACCGTGAAATTCGGCCATAGAAGCCATACAAGGGCGATTAATGAGTTAATACAAGAAGTTGTGTGTCAGTCCGTACCATACAGAACGGCGTGTTGGGGTTGCCGAAAGATTGCGTTCGTTTTTCGCTCACAAAGAGCCGGTCAAAGGCGTTCCCACAGGCCGGACAGGCAAAGACATCGTCGCGGTTTTCGAGAACCATCGTTTCCCGGTCATCTTTCAGCAGTTTGAGTCCGTGGCGGTGGTCGTGAATATCAAACGTGGGGTCAATCGTCAGCTGCTGCATCTGGCTGGATGCATGTGTGGGGATGGCTTAGCTCCTGTGGCTGACTGAACTGCTCGTTCCTCGGTAAGTCGAAAGCTTCAGGTGTCCCGAACCTGCTACGAAGGGGTATGGAACTGCGGGTTATCGACAAAAGCGACGAGTTGCTCTCTATCGAAATTGCCGGGGAAGACCATACGTTCATGAACGTGTTGAAGGGTGCACTCCTTGAGATGGATGATGTCACTGCGGCAACCTACGATATGAACCCCGAGCAGTCCGGTGGTCAGACTGACCCGGTACTGACGATTAAAACCGAGTCAGGTGTCGACGCGCTTGACGCACTGGAAACCGGTGCCGAACGGGTTATCGAAAAGTCAGAAGCGTTTCGGACTGCATACGAAGCGGCCGCATAAATACGACCAATTTCACGCAGTTACGGTCAGCAAAATCAGCCTTCTGCTTCGTCCTGCATCGTTAACTCCGGCGTTGTCCAGATAACGAACTCATCCTCATCATCCCGGTCGATGACACCGTTGATGTGGTCCTCGGCCATCGGAGGGTCGTTTACGTCCGACTTCGTAATCGGTGAGACCTGTCTAACATCGTCGACGACCCACCCAACGTTCCCCTGGTCGTCAAAGGAGTCCACATCGAAGACGATAATGAGGTCGCCAGCCCCCGTATTTTCCTTTTCGAGTATAACTTTCGGGTTCAGTATGGTCGTTATCTGTCCCCGGAGGTCAACGACGCCCTCAACGAAATCCTCGGTATTTGGAACGCGCGTGATAGTTTCCTTTTTGACGATTTCCTCAATATACTCGATATCCAGACAGAAATGCTCGCCGTCGAGGGTAAACTCGAGAACACGCGTTTCCTCTTCATCCTGCGTTTCCTCCTGGTCGACAGCAGGGCCGACGGTCTCCGCCTCAGAATCTGCGCCTGCCTCATCGAGTGCGGCTTCGAGGTCATCAGCCCCAGGAAGCGGTGCGCTGATACCTGATTCGTCGTCGGCAACATCCTCGGTCAAATCAGTCGGTGTCGTGTCTGTATCGTTCACGCTTGGCACTGATATATCAGTTTGGTCACCTCCCTTTTCGGCGTTTTGCTCATTCTCATCGGCGGAAAGACCATCATCATCCTTTTCATCGGCGGAAAGACCATCATCGTTCTCATCGACAGAACGACCAGCGTCACGTTCCGAATCGGTCTCTTCGGTTGGCTCCGTCGAGTCAGCGTCTGTTTGGTTTTCCTGTTCTTCAGCGTCATCGGACCGGCCGCCTTCTCTCAGTTCCCTGATTCGGCGAGCGCGGTCCATTCTGTCGTTATCTGTCATTGTGTTAGCTCCGTGTAGCCAAATTTACGGTCACACTCCGCAGCAATCTCCAGGAAGACAGCCTCCATATCAACCGGTTGGTGGTAATCAAATATCGATTTTCCGGCTGAAAACGCCCGTTGCAGTGCCACTCGTTTCCTGACTTCCCAGACCGGGTGGCCATCGAAGACCGCATTGAACCAGTCAATCATCATGTCATCTTCTTTCGTCTGCTCGACGCGGTTTGCGACAATGCCCACTGTATCGACCGTGATGTTAGCGTGGTCTTCAAGCGCAGCCACCTGCTCGATGAGCAACTCGATAGCCCGCTCGGACGTGGCTTCCGTCAACGCAGGGATAAGCACATTCTGCGTGGCGTAGATGCTGGCATCCGTCAGTTTGCCGTAAAACGGTGGTGAATCGACAATGATGTAATCGTAGTCGGTTTCAAGCGCCGAAAGCGCAGCATCCAGGGCACCCATTGCATACCCTGGCGAGATGTGTTTGCGTTTCGTGTTTATTGCCTGTGATTCGAGCGCGCGGACGGCTTCTGGATGGTCACCGCTCAGTTTATCCATCAGGTCCGCAATCGTGAGTTCGTGTTCGGCATGCAAAAGGTCAATATTCGCCGGCAGAACGTCCATCTCGTCATGCTCTACGATAAGGTCGTTGACGGCACTTCGTTTCGTTGGGTTGGTAAGTGCGTCAAACAGTGTCGGTGGGTTACTATCGTATGCCTCGGCCATCCCCAACCCCTCAGTAGCATTTCCCTGCGGGTCGATATCGACGAACAGAACATCACGGCCTCGCTCGTTGAGGGCGCCTGCAACGTTGATAGCGACTGTCGTCTTTCCGGTCCCGCCTTTCGCATTCGTCACACAGAGCCGTGCTGCCTCACCTGTCATCTTCTCGTATGAATTCGGTCGTGACGGGAGGTAATAAAAGTGATACCCTTTACATCGGTCGGGTTATGTTGTGGTTTCCCGGCACACCGTCTGACGAATGTCTGACCCGGCTAGAAGATTTATCAACGTGCGTAGAGTAACATGTCCTAATGAGTCTTAACCCGCGGGATTACGACCTCGACGAATTGCGGAAGATGGCCCGCGAGCGTGGCGGTACCGCAGGCGGCGAGATGGACGAACCGAATCTGGAGATGGGAAATCTCAGCCAAGAGAGTACCCAACAGAGTGCGCCAAGTTCGCTCAGAGCAAGTCTATATCGTGAACTGCTTCCGCTCGAAGTCGGTGCTGGTGCCGAAAAGCCGTATCTTGCGCAGTTACCTGAAGAGTACGCCGGCGAGCATCTTGTCTTCGAATGGCTTGAGTTCCTGCTGTTGCACGCCGGGTACAAAGGAACGATGGATGCGCTTTCATATTACGAATCGGTTGACTGGATTACCGAGGACTGCCGCAGTACGCTTCACGATTATATTCTCGGCCTTGAAGCGGATGCGACGAACGACCCCGCCACGCTTGATGTCGATGACCACCTGCTGAGTCTGGTCTATATCGGAAAGCTGCGGGCGATGCAGTAGTACCTTTTTACGACTCGGGTCTCCTCGCGAGCCTTCGGCTCGCTACGGGAACTGCGTGGCGGCGACGCCGCCACGTCATGCAGTTGCGGGCATGACCGCAACTCGCTCGTCGCAAAAATCTACGCTAAAAAGGCTGAACGCTCGGTGGTACCTCGCGTTCAGGGAACCGCGCCTTCGGCGCGGATGCTCAATACTCAACCACAGCCCTCCGCCACTTCTTTTTTCCGCTCGGGTGTCTACGCCACCACTCGCGCAAAAAACTAAGTGAAAAAAACGGAGCCGGCGGCCTCATAACATTCGGCCACTCGCTCCGGGTAACCGCGCCTTCGGCGCGGATGCTCAATACTCAACCACAGCCCTCCCCAACCGACTGCGTTACTCGCTCGTGTGGCCTCACTGCATTCGGCCACTCACTCGCTGTGTTACTCATCCCTCGCACAGAGTATGCTCGCGGCCCTGTGGGCACGCTCGCCAGTGTGCGCCAGAAACCTAGTACCGGCAGACAGGGGACCAGTAACGAAAGAAGGAGAGACGATATCACTAGTGACAGGACAGAGCTGACAGGATGTTGTGATTTTGAGGTATGGACGAAACTGCGAACAGTTCTCCTTCCGATTCTTATATACACCGGGCACATGAAAATCAGCTATATGTCAGTCGAAGCCGAAACTGAGGAGATTGCGGGCGAGGAGACGGGAGCAGAGAGCGAGGTTGTCCCTGTGGGTGTGAAACTCGGGAGCACACGCACAGTCATCGCGCTGCCAAACGAAGATGGCGATGGTCTTCGAACTATTCGGACGTTGACGTGTTTAGCAAGCTACGAGGACGCACTTACCGGCGAGGAAAAATATCTCTACGGCGAGGAAGCCGCACGCGAGTATCCTGACCGCGTCGAGTTCATGCTGCGGTCCGGTCTCCCCGAAGACGACGACCGGGCGGAGTTGACTCAGCAGTTTTTCACCGCCGTGCTTGAGTCACACGACATTCCCGAAGAAAGCGCCGTCGTCTATGCCATTCCAACCATCGACAACCCGGTTGGACTGGAGAATCTTGAAGGCGTTATCGAAGGCAGCCCAATCGGCTCGGAGCTCATCGAGAGCTACCCCGAATCCCTCTGCGGGTCGATTCCAGCCTTCGGCGACGGCCTCGAAGCTATCGAGGATATCTTCATCGCTGTCAACATGGGCTCGACCAATCTGGAGGCGTCGGCCTACCGCCGTGGCGAGCAGATTTCGCCCTTCACAACCGGCTCAATCACCGGCAGCGAGGTCGACCGCATTATCAAAAGCTACGTCGAAGAAGAGACACAGGGCCGGGTGAACATCGACATCACAACCGCCCGCGAGTACAAAGAACAGCATGCTGATTTCGACAGTTTCGAGCCGTTTACGGATATTATCCAGCAACCAGGCGGCGGCAGCCACGAGTTCACCATCGAGCGCTCGGTCATGGACGCCTGTAACGAATATCTGGACGACGCCGTCGATGCATTTGCGAACACCTTCCTCTCACAGCTGGCGAACGACAACATGAAAGTCTACCAGCTGGCTCTCGACAATCCAATCGTCCTGACTGGCGGCATGGCCTGCATCCCCGGTATCGTCGACGAGTTCGAGCGCCGCGTCAGCGAAACAATGGACCGCGACGTCGAAGCCATCACTGCCGACCGCCCCGACCTCGCAGCGACGGTTGGCGCACAGCGGATTGCTGTTCGACTTGCCGAGACGTTGTGAGCTGTCGCGTGAGACCACGTCTGCTGCAGCTCAGCTGTTCAAGCAACGTCTTTATATTTTAACCTTTCTGAGGAGTGTTGGTTCCTGGTACCGCCACACAGAATTATAGTAAGTGATACTGTGTTTTGGCTCCGGTATACACAGCCTGAAACGACAGCTGGCTAGAAGATGGATAACGGTTTGATGTTATAAACCGACAAATGAGCAGTTGAAACAGTCTGATGGATTTAAGTAGATACCACATAATATCTGAGATAGATGGTGGCGAATGCGAATATCGTCGTAGTTGATGACGACCAGAAGACAGCAGATGCGTATGCGGACCATCTCTCACAGTCTCACTCCGTCGAAAAAGCGTACTCCGGCGAAGAGGCGCTTGAACTCATTTCCGACTCGACTGACATTGTCCTGCTGGACCGGCGGATGCCTGGAATCGATGGCGATGAAGTGCTTGAGCGCATTCGAGCACAAGAATTGGATTGTCGCGTTATCATGGTTACTGGTGTTAAACCGGACACCGACCTCGTCGATATGCAATTCGACGAGTATCTGGTCAAACCGGTCAATGTCGACGAGATAGAGGAAGTTGTCAATCGGATGTTAACTCGCAACGAACAGGACGAACAATTCATGCAGATGTTCGCACTCGCCTCGAAACTTACAACGCTCGAAACAAAACTCGAGCAGGAGCAACTCGAAGAGAGCGAAGAGTATGCAGCACTCCGTGAGGAGTTTCTTGAGTTCCAGGCTAACGTCGAGTTTCCGGAGGACAAAGACGACCAGTATCTCGAGTCAATGCTCGAAAAGATGGAAGCACTCGTCGCCGAAGCGAAGTTTTCTTCATCTCGCTAACTGTTTTGGTCGTTTAGGGTCGCCGTGTACTCAATAGACTTGCTCTGAGAATCGATAAACACAGACTGAGTATTTTTATGGTGTGTAATACTATCCGATGAGCAATACTGCATTGAGATAGATACGGGTAGGGCCGATACAGGGATACCCGGGAGTCTGGAACCAATGAAAAGAAAGCTACTCGTTGCGCTGTTGATAGTCACCGCAGGAGCGTTATTGTTACCGACGCTTGCCAGCCCTCTGAGTGACGAAGTCGATTCAGAGCTCCACGAGGACGAGAAAATCGAGATGGCCCCCTCGGATGGGCCGAATGGCGTCTACGCGACATATGATGAGAACGATAAGATTGCGATAAAAATAACCGAGGAGAGACAGGAAGCCGCGAAATGGGAGGGCGGCAGCGGAGTGAGTGAAAATACCGTGACGGAAATTGACGACATATTCGACATTACATACACAGGCGAGGATGAAGCGCGTGTCTGGCTCGATGAAATGGAAGAAGCAGGAATAACGTTCTATATCGGTGATGACCCCGAAAACACGTTTGAAGGGGAGTTGAATAACGTATCACTCGATGAAGGGGAGGTTGTTTCGGTTGGGTTGTTGATCGATACGTCTGTCGATGACCACGAAGTCGAAGAGGTGAGCGGTTTTGGCGTCAACGCGGAGGTTGCAGAGCCCGAGACTTCCGATTCGACGGTCACACTGACCGACGGTGAGGTTCACCCGAGCTTTGAATCCGTTACCGTGAACGAGTCAGGCGTCAACGTCACTGCAGCGGTCGAAAATACTGGCCAGACCATCGCTGATGATACGGTAGCGCTGTCCGTTGACGGCGAGGAAGTTGCGACGGAATCGACGTCGGAGCTGACTGGCGGAGACAATGAGACAATCCAGTTCGACGAAGCGCTCTCGCTACCCGCAGGTGAAGAGGTAGAGTTGCAACTCGAAACGAGCGATGGCGATGCAGTGAATACCACCGAGGTTGCAGCTGATGACCCCGACGAAGAGCCGGAAGACGATGCAACCGAAGGTGAACCCAATGAAGGTGATGAAGAGGAGACAGGAGACGAAACAGATGACGAGCAAACCGGTGACTATGAAGGTGACGAAGAGAGTGAAGATGGCGAGGGAACTGATGGAGAGGAAGCGTCAGCGACAGAAGGCGAAGCAGAGACCGAAACTGAAGACGAGGAAGTTGGTGATGCACCACTCTCACCACTCCAGGATAATCCGCTCACACAGACCCTCGGTGAGTTCACCACAGCAACAGTCTTGCTCCTGCTTGCTGGGATGGGTGTTGGTGGCCTCGCGGCAGCGGCACTCCGTCGGAAGCTGACAGGGGGATAACAGAAGGGACAGTTCTCTGACAAACGCTACAACAGGACAAGTCAGCAAAACCCATTGATA
>LKNH01000014.1 GCA_001564135.1 Halobacteriaceae archaeon Tc-Br11_E2g27
GATTGGCTCACGAAGCTGCTCGGTGGGGGCATCGAGGTCTGCATCTCCAAGGCGGACAAGCCGTTCGAGGGTAGCTATCTTGTCTTCGAGGTCGTGAATCCGTTGTCCAAGCTGTTTGCGTGCGTTACGATACTCCGTCCGGCGCTGTTCGTACGTTTCGAGTCGGTCGACCAGGTCGGCTACCGGCTCTAGTTGCTCGTAGACATGTTCGAAGTGGGAGGTTTTGAACCACCGTTGTTTGAGATGCTCGTTACACTCATCGAAGGTTTCGGCCAGTAGAATATCATCTGCCAACTCCTCGGTAAACTCGGCAATCTGGCTCTGGAACTCGATGTTCGTCTGGAAATCGCCCTCGTCACCGACCACCTGGTCTTCGTAGCGTTCGAGCAGTGCCACGAAGCCGTTGTACGCTTCGGCGAGCTGTTCGAGCTCCTCCTGCCCGAACTCATCGACCTGCTTTTTTGCCTGCTGGAGTTGCTCTTGGGCCTCTTTGAGCCGTGCAACCGGGTCATCCTGTTGTGCGTAATCAGTAGACATCGTCTGGGTCGAAGACCTGTTTGCTCACTTCCTCACCGTCGGCTGTCCGGTAGAAACACGACTCGTAGCCGGTGTGACAGGCACCACCAACCTGTTCGACGAGATACAAAATTGCATCGCCATCACAGTCGACACGGACCTCCTCGACATGCTGGACATGGCCGCTTGAACCGCCTTTCTTCCAGAGTTCATAACGGCTGCGTGAGTAATAATGTGCGACGCCTGTCTCACGTGTGCGCTCGAACGCCTCTTCGGAGACGTATGCCAGCATTAACACCTCCTGTGTGGTGCTGTCCTGTGCGATTGCCGGAAGTAACCTCTCCTCGTCGAAGGCAAGTTCCGGTGTCTCAACGCTCATACGCATATCGTAGGCAGTCGCCGGGATAGGTCTTGTCCTCGTTGGCTCCTTTTTACTTATAAATGATTGTGGTACACCGAAACAAACGAAGCTCACCATAGTCGATATATTCCCGATATGACGGCGTTATACTGGTCTTTTGCCCATTCTCTTGCTCCGCTTTTACTGCTTTCCCTGAGCCGATAACCTATACATTTATATAGAACCACATACAACCTATCATCTGATTATGAGCCAGCGAATGCAGGGCCAACCAATGATAATTCTCGGTGACGACGCACAGCGGATGAAAGACAAGAGTGCACAGGAGCACAACATCGCTGCGGCGCGCGCCGTCGCCGAGTCGGTACGCTCGACGCTCGGCCCGAAGGGCATGGACAAGATGCTCGTCAACTCCCTCGGGGATATCGTCGTCACGAACGACGGTGTCACCATCCTTGATGAGATGGATATCGACAACCCGACGGCCGAGATGATTGTCGAAGTCGCTCAGACACAGGAAGATGAGGCAGGTGATGGGACGACCTCTGCCGTCGCTATCGCAGGCGAGCTGTTGAAAAACGCCGAAGAACTGCTCGAACAGGATGTCCACCCAACGGCCATCATCAAAGGCTTCAGTCAGGCCGCTGAGGAGGCACGTGACGAAATTGACGACATCGCTATCGAGATTGACAGCGATGATGACGAGATTCTCCGCCAGGTCGCTCAGACGGCGATGACCGGCAAAGGTGCAGAACAGCACAAAGACCAGCTTTCCGAGCTTATTGTGGACGCTGCACAGGCTGTCACGGTCGATGCTGACGATGGCTCGACCATCGTTGACCTTGCTTTCCTGAAAATCGAAACGCAGACTGGCGACACTGCCGAGGCATCCGAACTACTCAACGGCGCTGTCATCAGCAAGGACCCAGTGCACGAGGACATGGCGACGGATATCGAGGACGCCTCGTTCCTCGTCACGGATACGGCCCTCGAACTCACGGAGACCGAAGCCGACGCACAGGTCAACGTCACTGACCCATCACAGCTCCAGAACTTCCTCGACCAGGAGGAGGCCGAACTCCGCGAACTTGTCGACAACATCGTCGATGTTGGCGCGGATGTCGTCATCTGCCAGAAAGGCATCGACGACATGGTCCAGCATTATCTCGCCAAGGAGGGCATTCTGGCGCTTCGCCGCGTCAAACGCTCCGACATCGAGTTCCTTCGTGAGGTGCTCGGTGCCGACATCGCCTCGGACCTCGACAACGTCACCGAAGAGTTCCTCGGTCAGGGCTCCATCGAACGTGACGAGGACGAAGAACTGTTCTACATCGAAGGCAGCAACGACAACGCCCACGGCGTCACGCTCCTCCTGCGTGGCTCGACCGAACACGTCGTCGACGAACTCGAACGCGGCGTTCAGGACGCACTCGATGTCGTCGGAACCGCCATCAGCACCGGTGAAGTGCTCCCCGGTGGCGGCGCACCCGAAATCGAGGTTGCTCGCCGGCTGCGCCAGTATGCAGATGGCGTCAGCGGCCGCGAACAGCTTGCTGTTGAGGCGTTTGCCGACGCACTGGAAGTCGTTCCACGCGTCCTCGCCGAGAACGCTGGCTACGACAGCATCGATACGCTCGTCGACCTTCGTGCAGCCCACAGTGACGGACAGACCAACGCTGGCCTGAACGTCCACAGCGGCGAGATTGAGGATACCTTCGAGGCTGGTGTGGTCGAGACGCCACACGCCAAACGACAGGCGCTCGTCTCTGCCGGTGAAGCCGCCAACCTCGTCCTCAAAATTGACGATATCATCTCCGCTGGCGACCTCTCCACCGAAGGTGAGGAAGACCCTGAAGGCGGAATGGGCGGCGGCATGGGTGGCATGGGCGGTATGGGTGGCGGCATGGGCGGCATGATGTAACTGCCGGTCAGCCACGCTCACCGCTATCGATTGGTATTTTTTCACCCTGTTTCCGAGCGCTCTTTTACTGCGGTTTTGAGACGAACGTCGACCCGGAGACCGTAATTCGCAGGTCGAATACCTGCTTGAGAATGTTGAGAGTCGATTCCTCTCGCGGACTCGGGTTGACATAATAATGAGACAGCGCGTTCGCCTGTTTCAGGCGGCCGGTCAGCGCGTGGAGGAACTTGAACACCATCTCGACATCGAACATCTGGATAATCTCTTCGAGGATATCTACCTCGACGGAGAGTTTCCCCTGTGCGTTTTCGTACTCCTGTATCACTCGTGAAATCGTCTCACCCAGTCCACCAAGGCCGAGTTTCTTGTCGAGTTTGACGATTTCGAGTGGAATATCACTAAAGTCGATATCTTCGACGCCGGCGAGTGGGTCGTCGGTCGTCGTAATGATAACCGTCGAGGCGGGCCAGTTGTTCAACTCGTCGTTGAGCAATCGGAGTCGCTGTGCGGGGTTGGTCGTGACGATGACGACGATATCACCCGGCGAAAGAAAATGAATACGAGCGTTGTTCGCCCCAGTACTTTCGGCCCCGCCGAGTACCAGCACGCTGCCGGTGCCGTTGATATCGTCGGCGACGTGTTTGCCCGATTCGAGCAGCGGGCTGACGTGTTCGAACAGGTGGTCCTGAAACGCCTCGATACACCGGTCGCGTTCGTGATGCTGGCCGGTTGCATCGCAGTACGGACAGGACCATTGTCGCTGTATCCCGTCGTCGGAGAGCTGTGACTGGTGGTGCTCGATAATGTGTGATTTAATATTGGTGGCCGTTGCTTCACGACGTGCCGACCAGACCGTATAATCGCAGTGGCGACACCGCCAGCGATGAACCATTGGTTTGTCTGTGTTCCGTGGGAATATTATAGATTCGCATTTGTGACAGTTCGCGAAGTCGTGCATTCCACGCGAGCCAGGCCCGAGCGTTTAAATCAGATACTGGAACCAGTCTCTCCGGATGGTCTCGACGGGAAGCGATGGTGTCCTGACCGAACCGACAGCCTCGCTTTCGCCCGCGGTTATCGGGTCGGCGGAAGGGGCGCTCGTGACGGTGGTGTTTGTCCTCGCCGGTATCACCCTTGGCACACTTAGCGGGCTTGTTCCAGGCCTGCACGCGAACAACTTTGCCCTGCTGCTTGCCGCTGGCGCACCGGCGATTCCAGCGGACCCAGTTAACGTCGGTGCGGCGATGCTGGCGGCTGGCGTTACTCATACCTTTCTCGACGTCGTGCCGACGCTGGCGCTCGGGGTTCCGGACCCAATCCTTGCCCCGACAGCACTACCTGGCCACAAACTCGTCCTGGAGGGACGGGGGCGAGAGGCACTCAGGTTGTCGGCACTCGGCAGTGCGCTTGCTGTTGCGTTTGCGGTGCCGCTTGCGATTCCAATCACCCTGCTGATGGAGCGAACCTATCCTACGATAGCCGACAACATCACGCTCTTTCTCGGGACCGTTTCGTTTTTGCTCGTCGTGACGGAACGGACGATGGTCGCCCGTGCAGGCGGGGCGATTGCGTTGCTAGGAAGTGGCGCGCTTGGCGTTCTCACACTCGATGTCGAAACTGGCGGTGTCTTTCCCGCCGGTGATATGCTCGTCCCGCTGTTCTGTGGGCTGTTCGGGGCACCGATTCTTATCGAAGCCCTCTCTGGTGAGGGGGTGCCGCCACAGGAACGGGGAACCGTCACGACAGCGCCGTGGGTAATTATCGTTGTTGCCCTGCTCGGGACACTTGCCGGTGCGTTCGTGGGCTATCTCCCCGCAATTTCCGGCGCAATTGCTGCTTCGGCTGTGCTCGTTGTCCTTCCCTACCGTGGTCCGCGGTCGTTTATTGTCGCTTCAAGCGGGGTGAGTACGGCGAACACGGTCTTTGCGCTATTCGCGCTCGTTGCGATGGGGACGCCACGGACAGGTGTGCTGGTTGCTGTTGAGGATGCAGGCGTCCCCCATGACCTGCCCGTGTTGCTCGGAAGCGTCGCCATCGCCGCCGGATTTGGATTCATTCTTGTGGTGTCGATTGGCGACCGCTATCTGGCGTTTGTCGGCTCGCTCGATAATTTTTTCCTCTCGGTTGGAATTCTCTGCTTTCTCTGCCTGTTAGTGGGTGGATTCACCGGCGTTGTCGGATTAGTTGTCCTCGCTGCGAGCACGCTTGTTGGGCTTGTCCCGGCGCAGTTTGGCTCGCGGCGAATGACCTGTATGGGGGTGTTGTTAGTTCCGATTATGGTCTGAAACTCAGACCTGCGTGCTCAAAAAACCACCAAGCGCGCCGAGCAAGCCGGGATAGGCGATACCTGCAAGCACGACCCCTTCGAGAAAGAGCGGGCTGATAGCGGCGCCGTTGTCGCTCAGAGTGAACACGAACGTGCCGAGCAGTGCGACAACGACTGCGCCGAGCACGAGACTTGCTCCGGCGACAGCACCCTGTACGCCATCAACTGCGCCAACTCGTCGTGCAACGACGAATCCGGCGACCAGAAACGCCACGACGGGTATGAGGTGGTAAACGAGTGCTGGTGCGGCAAGGTCAACCAGTTCGGCAGTTGCGCCATCCCCGGTGACGAGGTTAAATTCGTGTTCGGCGAGTCCAGCGAAGAAATCTTCGAGTACGCCGGCATCTTCGTCCCGCTCGATGACGAGTTCGGCGTTGACAAACTGGGCGTTGTAATAGACCCAGCCCGCGGATGCGAGCAAGTCATCGAAGATGCTGTCTGACTCTGCGATAGCGACGACGACGAGCGTGACGAGGTAGCCAGTGACGACGGAGAGTGCACCAGCGATTGCGCCAGTGACGACGGGAACCTCGACCGGTCCGACCTGTTGTGGGCGTATTGACATCGTTAAACAGAGTGCGGCTGTGGGTAAGTGTCTGGTGGCTCACCGAGCATCTCGGTAACTCGAAACACACATTCGTTCTGGCGCTAACTGGCGGGCATGAGCGGCGAGCTGCCATCGGACCTGCCGGATGATATTCCCGAGAAATACCGGGAGCGAGCGCGAGAACTGCAGTACCAGATTCTGTTGCTCGAAGCACGGCTCGAATCGGCAAACTTTGAGGATAAGGAGGCATATCGACGAAAGCTCAACGAGAAGAAAGGCGAGTTCGACCTGTTGCGGCGGTTGTAATCTCGCCCATTGGACTCTTTAACGTCCATTTCCGGAGGAATACAGCAAAGTCACGGGCTGGTGACCGAAATCCAGCCTCGTCAATCCATCGCTTGAGATACTCATATAGAGACAGCGCGGAAACCCACGACTGAAGTCGTGGGAGAAGCGCGTACAGTCCATGACCCAATCCACAGACTACGACAGAGCCGACTCCCCAACGAATGTGAACCATTAGGACTACATATGAAGTATGGAGAAGCGCCGCACTGTCCCGGTTACACTTGACGTGGACAGTGACATACCGGATCGCTCAATAAACGGGTCAGGTGGGCCGTGGAACTCTCGCTGTCCTCTATAGAGAATTGATTCAGCACGCAATGGTATTTTCGCACGTCGCAGCGGACAGGGGGCCAAGCGTGCGTATTGACCGATAGGTTCAACCCCGTTCGTAAGGAATTCTTACACAGAAAGACAACATGGCATCTAACAAACCGGAGGTGACCACAGTCACCTCAAAAGGACAGATTACGATACCGAGCAGCCTCCGAGAGCAGTTTGGGCTGGAGCAGGGGACCAAGCTCATTGTCGTGCCGACAGAGTATGGACTCGTGTTGAAGAAAGTTGACCTGCCCTCAGTCGAAGAGTTTCAACAGCGGGTGGAAGAACGTGCGAAAGCAGTTGATGTCTCTCCAGAGGACGTGTCCAAGCTCGTCCACGAGGCACGGGGCGATGATGAATGAGGGCAGTCCTCGATACGAACGTTCTCATTTCGGGCGTTATTGCGACCGGCGTCCCGCACAAGCTACTCGTCAAGGGATTCAACCACGAGTACCAAATCGTCGTCTCTGTGGAGACACTCACTGAGTTCCGTAATACGCTGTTGAAGTATCCAGAGCGGTTCCACATGGACGAAACGGAAATCCAGGAGGAGGTCGAAACGATCCGTTATTTTGCCGAATTTGTTGCCCCACAAGAAGACATCACAGCTGTTGAAGATGACCCCGACGACGACAAATTCCTCGAAGCAGCAGTGGCTGGCGACGTCGATTACCTCGTCTCTGGTGATGGACATTTACTTTCGCTGGACTCGTTCCGTGGCATCGAGATTGTCGAACCGAGAACCTTCTACGACCAGCTCAATGAGCAATAACTCTGTGAACGTACCTTTTTTCGCCTCGGGTTTCCTCGGTCGCTTCGCTCCCTGCGGGAACCTCTCGGCGCAAAAATCTACGCTAAAAAGGCTGAACGCTCGGTTCCACCTCGCGTTCAGTGAACCGTTGGCGGTGGTCAGTACGCTTTCTCTGTGGCTCACATTGCCAACAATTGTTACCAGTCCCGTGAGACCGGCGTTTCGCTTGCGTCAATCGTCGAGAGGAGCCAGTCTGCGGCATCGTCGAGTTCGTCCTCGTCAGTCCCCACGATTTTCAGCCGGTTGTGGCCCGCATCACGGTCGGGATAACAGCCCACGGTGACGTCGAATCGCTCCATCGTCTCTTCGAGCGTCCCGACGATGTTCGCCTCGGGTTCAGTGGTGTAGAGAAACTGCGAGCGGCGCTCGCCCGAGAATTCGCCAGCTACCTGCTCGAACATGGCTTCTAGTTCCTCAGGAATCCCCGGCAGGACGTAGACGTTTTCGAGCACACAACCGGGAGCAAGTCCCTGTTCGTTCAGGAGTGGGCGACTTCCTTCGGGGATGGCTGCCTCGGCTTCGGCGTCGATGTCGATATCCAGCGATGGGCGGCGCTCGGCAAATGCGGCTATCGTCTCGGTCACATCCGACAGCGTGAGCTCTGTCGGTGCAAGTTCACGGTCGAAGGCTGCAGCGACGGCCTCCATCGTGATGTCGTCGGGCGTCCCGCCGATACCGCCGGTGACGATGACTGCATCAAACTGCCCGCTGTATGCCTTGACGCGCTCGGTGATTGTGTTGCGCTCATCAGGAAGAGAGAGTATTCGCGAGACCGTTGCCCCGCGCTCGTTGAGCTTTGCTGCCAGCCACGTTGCATTCGTATCCGTGGTATCTCCAGCTAGCAGTTCGTCACCGACGGTGATGAGCGCGACCTTCATTGGCTGTGCTTTGCTCTCCCAGCAAGTCAGTGCTTCGAACCACCACCTGCCAACAACTGATAAGGACTTAGTAGCCGCGGAGATGAGTAGGTGGCAATATGAACGTCGAAGATGTCATGACTGGCCGAGACGACCTTGTCACGGTCGAAATCCCCGGCACACGTGACGATGCACTCGAATATCTGCAGGACCGCGCCTTTTCTTCCGTTCCAGCGGTCAAACACACCGATGAGGGTGAAATATACCGCGGTATCATCTCGCGTAGCTCGCTCATCGAACGACCCGACGAGGACCAGCTAGCCCTGCTCGCGGAGGATGTTCCATCGACGAGCCGTGATACCCCGCTTAGCGAGGTTGCTGCGATGATGCTCTTGAAAGGAGCCCGCCGCATTCCTGTGGTCAATGGTGATTCCCTTGAAGGAATAATAACGGTCACTGATGTCGTCCGAGCCATTGCTCGCGGCGAGGTCGAAGAGGAGATTGCGGTTGGTGCCGTCGCGGGGAAGACGGTCAACAGTATGTACAGCGAGACGCCGTTGACCGTCGCCGAGCGACAGCTCGCCTATGCGGACCTTCCGTACGCAGTTGTGCTAGATGACGAGGCTGACCTTGTTGGGATGGTCACCGAAGTCGATATTCTCGACGTTGCACGCGTCGTCGAAGGCGAGGAGGATACGGGTGAATCCATTGCAAACCAGGATAACGAGTGGGCGTGGGAAGGAATCAAAGCCGTCGGAAACCGGTATATGCCCACCCGAAACGTCGAAATCCCGAACGGTCCGGTGAGCGCGTTCATGACTGAGGACCTGATTACGGTCAACCAATCGCGGTCCGTCGAGGAAGCCGCACAGCTGATGATTGAAAACGATATCGAGCAGATTCCGATGATGAGCGGCGACGAACTCGTCGGCATCGTCCAGGACATTCACTTGCTGGAGGCGGTCGCATGAGTGAGAGCGAACAACTCACCGAACTGGCCAAACGGCGTGGCTTTTTCCTCCAGACGGCCGGTGTCTACGGCGGCGTTGCGGGGTTTTATACGTACGGTCCAGCGGGGGCCACGCTCAAGGATAATCTAGAGGCCGCCTGGCGCGACCGCTTCGTTACCCGCGAGGGGCATATGGAAATCGACGCGCCGACGGTGATGCCCGAACCCGTCTTCGAGGCATCTGGACATCTCGATGGCTTCGACGACATGATTATCGAGTGTGTCGAGTGCGGTGCCAGCCACCGGGCCGACCATCTCGTCGAGGACTATCCGGAGCTTGACGTCGAGGATGCCGAAGCGCTCCCAACTGAGGAGGTTGCCGAGTTGATTGCCGAGCACGAGATTGCCTGCCCCGCCTGTGGCGCGTCGCTGGCTGGCGAACCCGTCGAGGAGTTTAACCTCATGTTCGCGACGAATATCGGTCCCGGCAGCTCCTCACCGGGGTATCTCCGCCCAGAGACCGCACAGGGGATTTTTGTCGAGTTCCCACAGCTTGCAGAGTACGCACGCAACCAGCTTCCGTTTGGCGTTGCCCAGATTGGCAAAGCCTACCGGAACGAAATCAGCCCACGGAAGGCACTCATTCGGGTACGTGAGTTCACCCAGGCCGAACTCGAACATTTCATCGACCCCGAGGCGGACGAGCCGCCGCTTGAGCGGGTTGCTGATGTGACGCTGCCGCTGTATTCCGTTGAACAGCAGCAGGCTGACGACGGCGAGATACAGGAGGTAACCGTCACGGAGGCTATCGAGGAAGGCATCATCGAAAGCGACTGGGTTGCCTTCTATCTTGGATTGGCGAAAGGCTGGTACGAGCGGATTGGCGTCGACATGGACCGCTTCCGGTATCGTCAGCACCTCCCGGGCGAACTTGCCCATTACGCGGCGGACTGCTGGGATGCCGAAGCCGAACTCGCTGGCGACTGGGTTGAGGTGACCGGGTTTGCCACACGTGGCTCATATGACCTCGATAAACACGCCGAGCATTCTGGCGAGGAGTTTTCGGTGTTCAAACAGTACGACGAACCGATTACGGTCGAGCGGCCGACGGTCGACCCGGAGATGAGCTATCTTGGGCCGGAGTTCGGTGATGCGGCAGGCGAGATTGTCGCTGCACTCGAATCGCTGGCCGAGCGCGACCCGGATGCCTTCGACGGCGAGACGGTAACGGTCGAGGCCGGCGGCGAGGAGTACGAGATTCCTGTCGAGCAGACTGGCTTTGCTATCGAGGAGGTGACTGAATCCGGCGAGCACGTGACGCCGGAGGTCATCGAGCCATCATTTGGTGTCGGCCGACTGGTCTATACGGTGCTTGCCCACGCCTACGAGGAGGATGTCGTCGATGACGAGGAGCGCACGTATCTCTCGTTGCCGCCGGAACTCGCTCCAACAACGGTTGGGGTCTTTCCGCTGATGGACAAGGATGGGTTGGGCGAGAAAGCACAGGAGCTTGCCGGCGAGTTGCGCGAGGCCGGGCTCTCGGTGACCTACGATGACGCCGGTGCAATCGGTCGGCGCTATCGCCGCCAGGACGAGGTCGGAACGCCGTTCTGTGTGACGGTCGATTACGAGACGCTAGAGGATGGGACGGTGACGGTGCGTGAACGCGACAGCACCGAGCAAGCGCGTGTTGATGTTGACGGGCTCGGTGCGGTGCTGTCGGCGCTGCGTGACGGAGAACAGTCGTTTGGCGAGTTGTAAAACCTCTTCCTATATCTCTGAGAGAACGATTTTTAACTGTGATTTGAGGTTGTTCACAAAACCTGCACGTCCATCATTTGTGCGAGACTTTCAGTATCAAAGTCGCTGTCGCTGACGATGAGGGTATCACCAGTCGACCGCGCACAAGCAGCGATTAATAGGTCTCTGACCGGCAGCATTTCACCAGCAGATGATAACCTGTCCTGCATACGAGCAGCTTCAATGGCGATAGTTTCGTTGAAATCTATTGCTTCAACACGGCCGAATTGTTGACGTGCACCAATCACGTCTGTTTCTCCGTGACTGGTCACTTCTCCATGTAGAACTTCGTACACGCAGATGCTTGAGGTTAGCAAGTGTGATTGTTGATCAACGAACGCAACGACGTGTTCGATACCATCGAGATAGTCAATAATCACTGAGGAGTCAAGAAAGGCCATTACTGGAAGCTTTCGCGCGAACGCTTGATTCCTTCGCGTGCTTTTTTAGCCTTCTCTGTTCCTTCCCACGCCCCCGCTTCCATCGTGCCAGCATCGGTCGCGAGTCTATCTAGAAACTCACTCCAGGTTTCGTCTCTGTGTTTCATGCGTTCTAACCGCTCTTTCGTATCTTCGTCAACCCGAATTGAGGTGCTCATATGCATACATCATGTATGCAGGCCTGTATTGCTTTCGGCGCTGCGTGACGGCGAGCGGTCTTTTTGGGCGTTATACCGTTTCCTTGCCTTTTCGAATGCCTGAGTGTTGATAATATTCGTGGGCGTTTCTATTCCACTCTTTCCCTGTTGCTCATACACTTTTGCTATTTGACGGGAACGTAGATGCCGCCTTTGTCGATACGCGCCTCTAACAGTCCGTCATCGCCCGACGTCTCCGTCACGCTGTCCCAGTCAGCTCCGTCAAACCGCAAGAGTTCGACTGACTTCTCAGTCGACTCGAACTCGAACCGAACGTCGAGTTCAGTCGTCACAGTGGTAATTACCTCGAATCCTTCGGCAACCGGCGTCACACTGTCGGGAAGCGATGGTAACTCATCCTCCGGAATGGCATCAAGCGCGTTCACCCCTGTTCTTGGGGTGTCCACTGTCGTCGTGTTGCCGATAGCCACATCCGTTGCTTCAAACGTCATTGCAGGAACGCTTTCAGGCGGGAAGGGTCCGAGCACGCCAATCTGTCGACCATCATTTTCGCGGAGGGTCACGTTTTCGGCTATCATCCCAGTAAACCGGTGTGTGAATCCGTCCCCACCGTTCTTTTCGATCAGCGTGTCGGCAACCTCCACAAATGTATCAGACGTATTCAAGCCAGTCTCATCGTTTTCCGAAATCGTTGATTTTGTCAGCTCAAGACCGGTGTCGAATACGGTGATACCAATTCCATTCTGCGTGAACTCGGAGTCGGTTATGTCGACAGTGTGGAAACCGATTGAACGGAAGCCGTCCCGGGTGCATCCCTTGATTGTGACATCCTCCAAAGACATCGAAATATTGTCCAGGTCAACGGCGAGGTCAACCCCACGGTCGCAGTCTGTGATTTCCGACCTTTTGAGTCGGACGGTATCGTTTTTCGAAACTAATACGCCGTTTTCAAACCCTGTTATATTGACATTCGTGATGGTGATGGGCAACGAATCGTCTGATGGCAGCCGTGTTTCAGGTGTGGCCGCACTCAGGATGCCGACGCTTTCGGCATCGTCAGGGAGGGCAGCCCCCGAAATGGTGTGACCGTTGCCATCGATACGAACGTCCTCGGCTCGTATTTCCAGACAGGTTTCTTCGGTGGTTGGTTCGAGATCGGCCACGAGTTTGTACGTCCCCGGCTCCGTAATCTTCCTGCATTCATCGATTCGGTTTTCGTCGGGCACATCCTGATGCTCTACTGCCTCGAACCAACAGGTCTTGAAGTTGCCATCCCACTTCTTTTCCATCGCAGTCTGGACGCAGTCTACGTTTTTGCTAGCTTTGACTGCATCCGCTTCATCGACGTGTTCATTGAGAAGGACACATCGCGGCCTGCTGAACCGCCCGTCTCCCGAGTGATGGCGGTTGTATGGTAAGACTCCAAGCACCGTCTCATCGCCGGCATCGTAGCGAATCACTGGTCTCTCACCAAACAACTGTGGATAGGTTGTTGCGTTCTCTTCGGTAAATTCGACGAGTCGGCAGGTAGCGCCGTCGCTCGTGTCGACAATCACATGCGTCACAAGTGGCGGGTCATAGTGGAGGTCATTCCCGACGATGAACCACACCTCGTGTTCGTCCGGGAATGCAACATCGAATTGGTCCCATGCTGCTGCCGTTCCGCTGAGGGTGGTGAGAGAGGCACCACCGACGGCACCGGCGGCTATCGTCGACATGATTCGACGACGTGTTATCCGAGAGCTATTGCGACGGGGAGGAGTATCTCTGCCGGGCATATCACACTCTCTCGCATGTGCATCCTTCGTTATCGGTTCTCTGCCGCACAGAAACTGCCGCCTAATCATAAGCGTATTCCACCACACGAGCTTTGGTGCGTTCCTTTCGAGGGACCACTCCTGGTCTAAGCTCTGCCAGTGTGCTCGACGCTTCAATCCCACAAGGATCCGTCTGAAACACAGTCGCAGAAGGGAGAAGACCAAACTCCACCCCAGAGACAAAAACACTGAGAACTCGCAACCCACCCAGTAAATCGCAATAATCACCCCACTCACTTTTCGACGCGCTTTACACCCCTCCCAACACACACTGCATAATGACAGATACCAGTTCCCCGGTCGGGACCATCGCCACCAAATTAAAGGGCGAACTCGGCCGTCGGCTCGTCCACGCAAGCGGGGCGGGACTGCCCATTCTCTATCTGCTCGGTGTCCCCTGGGATATCGTCCGTGTGCTCTTTGTCATCTGTGCCGTCGGGACCATTATCCTCGAATTTCTCCGACTCACGGTCGGGCTCGACTGGTTCATCTACCGGCATCTCACCCGTGAGTACGAACAGGACTCAATCGCGGGGTACATGCAGTATATGGTTTCAAGCGCAGCCGTCGCCCTCATCTTCGAGCCACTGATTGCCATCCCCGCAGTGCTCATGCTCATGCTTGGTGACCCAATCAGCGGGATGCTCTCCTCGGGCGAACTCCGCAAAGTCAAACGTCCCCGCTCGCTCGCCGGAATGTTTCTCGTCTGTGCCGTCATCGCCGCGCCGTTCCTCTATGAAACACCGCTGGCTATCGTCCTCGGTGCGCTCGGGGGCACCATCGCCGATGGCGTCAAACCCATGATTGGCGACTATATCATCGACGACAACCTGACGATTGCGCCGCTCGCGGCCATCGCCATCTGGGTCGGTCTCGAATTGACGGTATTGTTGTGAGAGTCACCGAACGATGGCCAAGAGGTAGATACCGATAGCCACGAGAATAATCATCGGACCGGTTGCGATGCCCAGATAATACGAACTGAGGATTCCTCCGATAACAGCAATCTGCCCGAATACGATGGAGATGAGCATTCCACGGTTGAAACTGTTCGTCACCTGCATCGCTGCAGCCACGGGGATAACTAACATTCCAGCGACTAGAATGGCTCCCAGAATCTGCATCGCTGCGACGACCACCAGTGCGGTGAGCACAATCAACAGGGTATCGTATAGCCACACGTTGATTCGGGCAAGCCGTGCTGCTTCGCGGTCGAATGTGATAAATTTGAGTTGCTTGTGTGTAAGTCCAACGACAAGGCCAACTAGCAACGTGAGGCCGACCATCAGCTGGACGTTTTCGAACGGAACGAACAGGATATCCCCGAATAGGTAACTTTCGACAGTTGCGCTGAAGACGACGCCGTAGGAAATGACGGCGATACCGACGGCAAAACCGCCGGTCAGCATAATTGCAATCGGAATGTCAGCGTATCCATCCGTGTTCACGGCGATATACTGCATTCCAAGTGCCGCGATTGCAGCGACCACCAAAGCCCATAAGAGTGGATAGTTCAGCACTGGGATTGATGCGCCGACGAATAAGCCGATTGCGACACCACCGAACGCAGTGTGCGCGAGCGCTTCGCCAATCAGTGCCATCTGCCGGTTGACGAGATATGAACCCACAACGGGGGCAGTAAAGCCGATGAGTACGCCGGCCGTGAAGCCATGTTGGAGAAACGAACTTGAGACCAGCCAATGCTCGTTGAATAGCTGTTCCATCCCGTTCCAGAAGAGTTCAAATAAGGGAGGAAAGACCCATACAACGAACACGATGAACGCGAGTAAGACGAGGGGGATGCCAAGAGCGACCGCCCCGAGTTCACGTCTTTGTCGAGTTGTTTCAGTAGCCACGGTTAATCACCTCTTGTGACAGACCTGGAACTGACTGCCCTGGCAGAACTAAACGCTCGTTCGAGTGCGCCGCTTTTGAGAAACTCACTTGTCGCACTGTGTTCGTACAGCTCTCCATCGAGGCACGCCATCGTCTCGGCGTACTCGCTCACCTTCGCGATGTCGTGTTCGATGAGGACAATCGTGATTCCCTCCGCATTCAGTTCGGTAAGGAGCTCGTAGAACTGGTCGACAACGTCGGCATCAACCCCGACCGTCGGTTCGTCAAGTGCAAGTAAATCAGCCTCCGAAGCAAGTGCACGTGCGATATACGCTCGTTGTCGCTGGCCGCCCGAGAGGTTACTGATACGCCGGTCAGCATACTCTTCTATTTCGACGGTTTTGAGCGCGTCGTCGATAATTTGGTGGTCTTTGTCAGTGAGACGGCGCAGGCCTGCATGGGGATATCGTCCCATCTCCACAACTTCTCGGACCGTGACTCGCATCATCGAGTCAGCGTCTGTCGAATGCTGTGAGACGTACCCTAACCGTGTCCCTTCGGCGAACTCATTTGCGGGCGTTCCGAACAGCTCAACTGAACCTGAATCGGGCAACTGCAACCCCAGCATAATCTTCAACAGCGTGGTTTTTCCGGAGCCGTTTGGGCCAATCAACCCCAGAAAATCGCCTGACTCTATCGTCATCGAGACATTCCTGATGACGGGTTGTTCGTTGTACGCGAAGCTAACGTTCTCGATGTCGATTGCGGTTTTCATCCGGTTCCGTTGTGTAGTGCTCATCGTTCGTTATATTCCTTACTCGGCCTGCAGAGCTGTCTCGAGCGTTGGGAGGTTAATCTTGTAGAAGTGCTCTAGATAGCCCCAGTCGGGTTCCATGACGAGATCACCGCCGACCGGCGGGGTGCCGTCGATCTGAGTCTCGATCGGTGAGAGCGGGAGAATCTCTGCGCCCGTTTCTTCGGCCAATGATTCGGCGAGCTTTCCTGGCTCACCAACATCATAAAGAACGTGTTCGATTCCCTCGTCTTCCATCACTTCTTCGACTTCTTGAACCTCCTGTGGCGTCGCTGAATCGTCTGGTGATGTTCCGACCGGCGAATACACGTCAATCCCGTACTGTCGATTCCACCACTGGAATGAGTCGTGGGTGGCCACCACGACCGACGTGAGTTCGGCCCGCTCGACAATCTCTTCGAAATCCTCGTGAAGTTCCTGAACGTCTTCGATGAATGCTTCGGCATTCTCTTCGTAATAGTCCGCGTTATCTGGGTCCATCTCCGCCAGTCCGTCCGCGATATTCTCGATACCATCTTGTGCGTAGACGGGGTCAACCCACCAGTGTTCGTCGTTGTCTTCTGCGGGGCTGTCAAAGAAGTCGATTCCCTCGGAAGCGTCAATCACCATTGTGTCACCATCCGATTCTAGCTGGCTCGCGGCATCGTCCTGCCAGGAAGCAAAATCACGCATATAGACGAATCCGCCAGCGTGGTCAATCTCCTCGACAGTTGCAGGCTCGGGATTCCAGTCGTGACCGTGTTCTCCCACGGGGACGATATCGAGTGGCTCAACAACATCGTCGCCGTCACCTGCGACCTGTCGAGTGAAATCCCACAGGGCGGGCATCGATGCGATAACGGTGTTCTCGTCAGCACCAAGGTCTTGGCCGTCGTCGTCATCTCCACCGAGACAGCCTGCGAGACCAGCGACGACTGCACCGCCAGTGAGCAGTGTGAAATCTCGACGCGAAACTCCTTGCGAATTATCCGATAACTTCTTGGAATTCATCATCTTGGCCTTCCTCGGCGCTACGTATGAATGTTACTACACTAAATAATAATTTAGACCTATCTAATTTTTATTCCTTAGTGGCTCTATTTTGCACCGAACCTTGATTTGGCGCGCGATATGGTCAGGAATCGACACGCGTTGCTCGGTTTCCTCGACAGTAAGCGTCACGAGCCCGACGGATGCAATATCGTCGATAACAACGGTTGTTCCGGGGTCGATGTCGTTTTCGAATAGATATTTGCGGACATCGGGTTGGTGGTGAGGGACCTGTTCAACGATGAGGGTATCTCCAGCGGTGCAATCCGTAAGACCAACTCGGTTCTGGTCGGTCTGCAGGTTCAGCTCTTTATTAGGGATTGGGTCGCCGTGTGGGTCAGTCCGCGGATTGCCGAGAAACGCAGCCAGCCGGTCTGCAAACTCATCGCTGATATGATGTTCGAGTCGGTCGGCTTCCTCGTGGACCTCCGCCCAGGGAGTGTTGAGCTGGTCGGCCAGAAACGTCTCGATGAGTCGGTGTTTTCGGATTACTCTCAGGGCAATCTCCGTTCCGGAGTCGGTAGCGCGAACACCCTTATACTCCCTGTAATCGACGAGCCCCTCCTCGTCGAGTTTCTGTATCATATGCGAAACCGACGCCTGCGTCCGCTCGACCGCTTCGGCGATTTCGACTGTTCGGACCCGTCGCGATAGCTCCCTCTCAAGCTGATATACCGTTTTGATGTACTCTTCGGCAACCGGGTCGAGGGCCATCTGCATACTATTCTAGGTCAGATAGATAAGAATGTTGCTAGTCAAATTTGTAAATTAGATGCTTCTAAACTCTATCGCAACCAGACTATACTCACCCCTCGAACTTCTCAAGCAACGCCCGATAAAAGGCCGCATTTTCCCCTTCCTCAGCCAGTTTCTCGACAATCAGCTCCGGCGTTGACCGGGCAAGCGTCCCCTTCACTGGCGTTCGATTCACCCGAAGCTCGCCATCTTCGAGGCCAACGGCCTCGATGCCGTCGACGGCAATCTCCCCAGTGGCTGCCTCGCGAATCTCGCTCGCCAGGTGTGAAACGAACACCGCGGTCGCATCGCGCTCACTGAGTTCCTCCAGAATGCCGGCCATGATGTTCGCGCTTGCACCAGGCTCGGTGATGCTTTCGAGTTCGTCAACTAACACCAGTACTGGGCGGTCAGCACTCACATCCTCGACGAGTTCGCCGAACTCACGCAGCGTCGACTCGAAGGCCCCCGCATCGAGTGTCCCCTGCGTCTTGGCATGATAATGCATTTCCGAAATTCGCTCAACTCGAGCCTCCTCGGCCGGGACTGGCAACCCCATATGGGCAAGCGTCACCACCAACCCAACGAGGTCGAGCGTCGACGTTTTCCCGCCGCTGTTGACTCCCGATAGGAGCGTCACCCCCGACACCTGATAATCCACGGGCTCGACCTCATCGAAGGGCACGTCGAGCAGCGGCGAACGCCCACCCTCGATGGCGAATCCCTTGCCGCCGAACTCGGGCATCGTACAATCGAAATCCGACGCAAACTGGGCAATCGCCAACTCGACATCGAGGTCAAGTGCGTCGGCGACGAGTTGTTCACACACCGGACGCAACCCCGCAAGCTCCTCGGCCAGTTCCTGTTTCGTCCGGGTGGCGAGTCGGTCGCGGTCAGCCGTCAGTTCGTCCTCAAGCCGGCTGATGACCTCCTCGTCGTGGACCACCGGATAGGTCGGCGTTTCACCAAACGCTCGCCGGGCGAGGGTTTCCGTATCCCGCAAATCAATGGCCTCCACGAGCGCGTCCCGTGCCTCGGCCACGGCCTGTTCGTACTCATCCGCAAGTTCCCGCTGGAGTAGCGAATCAACGCCGGCACCGCGTTCGACCAGCGAAAGTAAATCGGTCCCCTCGATGGTCACATCCTGTGCTTCGATGGCCTCCCGCAGGCGAGAATTAGCAAGTTGCTCTGCCTCATTCACGGCGGTATCGAGTCCATCGACTGCCTGATGCAGCCGTTCAAGCTCCTCCCCGCCCTGGACGGAACCGTCGGTCTCAAGCTGTGCCAGCGCGTCCTCCAGCGTCTCGAGGTCGCAGTCTGCCTCCAGCCCGGCCTCGCGGTGGACGGCTACCGCCGCACGAATCCGGTCGCGATTTTCGGCAAAAAACGAGAGTGTGCGCTCAGGAACCACGCAAACAGGCGAGTCAAGTGCCCCTGGCTCCACACGAACATCCCCTTCAATCGTCGCCCCGACAAACTCCTCATCCAGCGCAATCACGGTCGCATAGCCTCGCGCTAGCTCCGAGAGCTTCCGGGCATCGTCAACGAGTTCGACCGACAGCTCAGGTATCGCTTCGCGGGCCTCGGCGTAGGTCTCAGCATCCTGCGTTGCCAGACAGC
>LKNH01000015.1 GCA_001564135.1 Halobacteriaceae archaeon Tc-Br11_E2g27
ACAGGGCGGAGCAGATAATTCACAACCCCAACAAACCCAGCAATGCCACCCAGCGCCTGTAACTCGCCAGGAGAAACCGAAGGGCCGGCTATCACAACCGCACCAGCCGCAACAATTGGCGCCAGCCAGATGGCAGGCAAATACTCCCCCACCTCAACGTTGAGAACAGGTGGAAACTGTGCAAGCAGGTCCCGGATGAAAAACAGCCCTGCACCGAAGAGCACGGATACACCGACAAACATCCACGAGCCCCCAATGTCAAGCAAGCTTGGCGGAATGAGCACGGCGCTAGCCGCGACAAGAACGACTGTGATACGCAACACCTGCTCGCGCAACTCTGTCATTACCGTGAGAGTTGGCCCCGGTGGGTTAAGTGCTTTCGAGGTACCAGTGACTACCGAATCAAACAGAGCCACATGAAAGTAACCGTGAGAGCGGAACTATTTGTATGATTCATACGCAGGACTAGGTGTGCTCGCTGCGCTCTATAAGACGGTACGGTCCCTCATTGATGTCGCACAAACACAACAGCTGCCGTTCATGGCGGCGGCAATTTCGTATTATGCGTTTCTCTCCGTTGTTCCGCTCGTCATTGTGGGGTTTACGGTTGCGACGACAGTCGCTGGAGCAGCGATGGCCGAATCGTTTCTCACCATCTTCGAGGAGTTTCTGACACCGGAAGGGGCAGATGTACTGGAACAAGCGCTCATCGAGGGGGCCGGGCGTGGCGGTGTGACCTTTGTCGGGCTTGCGGTCTTGGTGTGGAGTAGCCTCCGCGTCTTTCGAGCGCTTGATATTGCCTTTTCGAATGTGTACGGAAGCGACCGAGTCAAGCCGCTAACCGAGCAACTGCGAGATGCGTTTATTGTCCTTCTTGGCGTAGCAGCGGCGGTTGGCGTCACCGCAACACTCTCGGCGGCCGCCGTTGTCGTCGACATCTGGCTTGCGAATTTCATTACCACACTGGCCCTCATTTTGATGTTACCGGTCGTCTTTTTCCCGCTCTATTACGTGTTCCCGCCGCGCTCGGTCACCGTCCGTGAAGCGATTCCGGGGGCGATATTCGCGGGCCTCGCATGGACGATACTCAGTCAACTGTTTGGCATCTACACGTCATTCGCTGGCGGCTTCCAGCTATATGGGGTGCTTGCGGGTGTCTTGCTTTTGCTCGTCTGGTTTTATTTTGCAGGGCTCGTGTTGCTGTTGGGTGCCGCACTCAACGCCGTGTTGGGTGATGCAATCGATACCCGGCTCGTCAGCGGAGAAGATACAGAAGGACAAGCTGAAAGCGAGACACCAAGCCAGTGACAGCGGCTTCCGACAGACCGGCAACTACAACAGGGATGGCTACGACAGCATAGCTAACGAGCGAGTATGAGTGAATTTGATGGCCCGACCGATGACAGCGAGCCTGATGATGATGGGGAGCACGAAACGCAGGGAGACGAACTAACACAGGAGGATATAAACAACCTGAGAGAACAGTTGGCCACGTTCGAATCAACCGTGGCTGGACTAGAAGCCGATATCGATTCCGTCGAATCGAGCGTCGACAGTACCCAGTCGGACCTGGAAACACAGGTTACGGAACTCGAATCCAAACTGGACGAGTTCGAAGACTCGATTGACGACCGAACGGTCCACCGCGAGGAAATTGAAAAGGACCTGAAACGGTACGTTAGAAAGCGCATGCGACGCGGGCACGCAACTGGTTGGGGCCCGTATCTGGTGTTACTGTATGGAACAATCATGACGCTCGGCGCGTTCTATTTCCTCAGCAGTGGCTGGTCCGTCCTCGCAATGTTGGTTATCTGGCTCTCGACGCTTGGTCTCTATACGCTGATGGTGCTTGTCGGCGTCACCGTCAAAACAGTCGGCCTTCCAGGTCGCGCCCTGGATAAACTCAGTGCGCTGAAGAAGCTGCGATAGACCCTGTTCATAAAGCCCACGTTTCGAAACCGCCAATCGTGAGTCGGTGTGTCATACGATTTTCGAAATTTGGCTACGAGTTTCGTACTAATCCGTCGGGCTTATTACGATGTGCAGACTCAAACCGGACAATGACAGCAGAAGACCGGACAATCTTGCTCATCGGGAGCGGCCCGATTCAGATTGGACAGGCAGCCGAGTTCGACTACTCCGGCGCACAGGCCTGCCGTGCGCTCCGCGAAGAGGGAGCACGGGTGGTGCTGGTCAACTCCAATCCAGCGACCATCATGACCGACCCCGATATGGCCGACGAGGTCTATATCGAGCCAATCACGACCGAGGCAATCGCCGAAATCATTCGAAAGGAGCGACCGGATGGCGTTATCGCCGGACTCGGCGGGCAAACCGGTCTGAATGTGACCGCCGAACTCGCAGAAGAAGGCGTTCTCGAAGAGTATGACGTCGACGTAATGGGCACCCCGCTGGATACCATCTACGCAACCGAAGACCGCGACCAGTTTAGACAGCGGATGCAATCAATTGGTCAGCCGGTGCCAAGCTCCGAGACCATCCAGGATATCGACGAACTGGAGGATGCCGTCGACGCTGTCGGTGGTCTGCCCGTCATCATGCGTACGACCTACACCCTCGGTGGCGCAGGCTCTGGCGTTATCGGCGACATGGACGAACTCCGCGAGGCGGTCCGTCGTGGTCTCAACCTCTCGCGTGACAACCGCGTGATGATAACGGAATCCATCGACGGCTGGATTGAACTCGAATACGAAGTTATGCGCGATGCCGATGATTCCTGTATCATCATCTGTAACATGGAGAATATCGACCCGATGGGGATTCACACTGGGGAATCTGTCGTTGTCACGCCATCGCAGGTTATTCCCGATGAAGGCCATCAGGAGATGCGCGACGCCGCACTCGAAGTCATCCGCGAACTCGGGATTCAGGGTGGCTGTAACATCCAGTTCGCCTGGCACGATGATGGTACGCCGGGTGGCGAGTACCGCGTCGTCGAGGTGAACCCGCGTGTCTCCCGTTCATCGGCACTTGCCTCGAAAGCAACCGGCTATCCGATTGCGCGCGTGACGGCAAAGGTCGCACTCGGCAAGCGCCTTCACGAAATCACGAACGAGATTACGGGCGAGACAACTGCCGCATTCGAGCCAGCAATTGATTATATTGTGACCAAGGTTCCACGCTGGCCGAAAGACAAATTCCGCGACGTCGAGTTCGAACTCGGTCCGGCGATGAAATCTACCGGAGAGGCGATGGCAATCGGCCGTACATTCGAAGAGTCGCTGCTCAAAGCCCTTCGTTCCTCAGAATATGACCCCGCCGCAGACTGGGGCGAAGTCGACGACGACGAACTCGAAGTCGAATATCTCGAAAAGCCAACCCCTGACCGCCCATACGCCATCTTCGAGGCGTTCGACCGCGGGTACACAGTTGGGGAAATCAACGAACTAACCGAAATCCGTGTGTGGTATCTCGAACGGTACAAGCGCATCGCTGAGGCTGCACAGGCCGCCGCAGACGGAGACTTTGCGATTGCAGCCCAGGCCGGCTTTACCGACCACGAAATCTCCGCACTCGCAGGTGGGGAGTTCAAGGATACCCACGCCTCATGGCTTCCAGAGCGCGTCAAATCCGACGCGGATTCCGACGAGGGAGAAGTCACCCCAGATGGCGGAACGGTCACCGTCGACAGCGTGGAAGCAGAGACGGTTGAGCGCGATTACAAACTTGTTGACACCTGCGCGGGCGAGTTCGTCGCTTCGACACCGTACTACTATTCCGCGCGTGACCCGCTCTCGGAACTTGACCGCGACGAACTGCTCGTTGACCGCGATATCGAAAGCGTGGTTGTCGTCGGTGGCGGCCCAATCCGTATCGGACAGGGAGTCGAATTCGACTACTGTTCGGTCCATGCCATTCAGGCACTCCGTGAGATGGGCATCGATGCCCACGTCGTCAACAACAACCCCGAAACGGTCTCGACAGATTACGATACCTCAGATGGGCTCTTTTTCGAACCAATCACGGCCGAAGAGGTCGCAGACATCATCGAGGCCATCAACGCAGACGGTGTGATGGTCCAGTTCGGCGGCCAGACCAGCGTCGATATTGGCCGTCCACTCGAAAAAGAACTCGACCGCCGCGGTCTCGACTGTGAGATTCTCGGTACCTCCGTCGATGCGATGGACCTCGCAGAGGACCGCGACCGCTTCAACAGACTGATGACCGACCTTGGCATCGCACAAGCCGAGGGAGCCACCGCGACAAGCAAGGAAGAAGCCCTCGACCTGGCACACGAAATCGGCTATCCTGTCCTCGTCCGCCCATCCTACGTGCTCGGTGGGCGTGCGATGGAGGTTGTCTACAACGATGAGGACCTCGAAACCTACATCGAAGAAGCAGTCCGTGTCTCCCCTGAGAAACCGATTCTCATCGACGACTTCCTCGCCGATGCAGTAGAACTCGACGTCGATGCTGTCTCTGACGGGGAAAACGTCCTTATCGGCGGCGTGATGGAACACGTCGAAACTGCCGGCGTTCACTCCGGTGACTCCTCCTGTATGATTCCGCCGCGCTCGCTCGGACGCGACGTGAACCGCCGTGTCCGCGAGGTTGTCGAGGATATCGCACAGGCACTGGATACCGTCGGCCTGCTTAACGTCCAACTTGCCGTCAAAGATGGCGAGGTGTACGTCCTCGAAGCGAACCCACGCTCGTCCCGTACGGTTCCGTTCGTCTCGAAAGCCACCGGCGTTCCGATTGCCAAGATTGCCGCGAAGGTGATGGCCGGTGCCTCGCTTGAAGAGCTGGATTACGAAGAGCAGATTCCGGAGCAGGTCAGCATCAAGGAGGTCGTCCTTCCGTTCGACCGTCTGCCCGGCAGCGACCCGCGTCTCGGTCCGGAGATGAAATCTACAGGCGAGGTCATGGGGACAGCAGATACGTTCGGGAAGGCCTACCAGAAAGCGCAGATGAGCGTCGGAAAGCCAATTCCGCTTTCGGGAACCGCTATCGTCGACCTCCCTGTCGTTGGATTTGAGGAGTCCTTTGACGTGTATGACCTCGATGATTTCGAAAACGAGGACGCAATCAAAGAAGCACTGAAAGACGGCGAGATAGACCTCGTACTCTCACGCGACCGCGACCTGCTCGAAATCTGTGTCGAGGAGACGATAACCTATTTCTCGACCATCGAGAGCGCACAGGCCGCACTTGAGGCAATCCGTCACTCCGACGAATCACTTGACGTTCAACCGGTTGATTCCCGCCCGAAAAAGCAAGAGTACTGGGGACAGCCAAAAGAGCGCGAGGAGCTTAGCGGACAGATTGAAACGCTCAAAACAGTCGCTGATGCAGGCTATTTCGATGCGCTGGATATCGACAGCGATGCCCTTGATGTGTTCGTCGACGGTCTCGATACTGTCACCGATTCGATGGACCGATTCGTCCTCTTGCTCGAATCGAAAGCTGGCGAGCCAAGCGACGAACTGGTGGCGCTCAAGGAACTGCTCGACTCGTATGAGTATGACGCACAGATTGTGAGCGAACTCCCTGGAGCTGATGACCGCACCGATGAACAGGATATGGCCGCGTACATGATGCTCTCGAAGTTCGCCATCCTCCTCGACCAGGACCCGTCACGTCGCCTCACCGAGTACGAGACAGCGAAGGCTCACGACAACGTGCTCGCGCGCCTTACGCCAGCCGACAACGAGCCCCGCTCGACACACGTCATCGGCGGCCACGAGAGCGGCGACCTCGACCACATCGGCGAATTCGAGTTCGACGAAGACCCAAGCGACATTCTCGAAGATGTGCTGAGCTGGGCCGAGTCGGTCATCGAACAGCGTAGAGAGCCGACGAGCGGTCGGTTGTTGTAATCTGGACGAACCGTCTAACCCGAGAATAGCCCGAAAGACACGCTGTTTTTATTCGAAGCCGCACTAACCAGTCGTACGTGTCAGCAAGCCGCCGCTCGAACGCTACAAATTCAGGGCAGATACGCCAAAAACGCCTCCGAGCGACAGCACTGCTCGTCCTCATCGTCGTACTGGCTGGCTGTACCGCTCCGATGGCGGACTCAACCGGGGCATACGGTGGGCCGGATAACGAAACCTCACCATACGAGGAACTCACTGTAGAAGACGAAAACGCACTGACCGAGGACGAGCTCGGTGATTTAGTGAACCGGTCAATGGCCCGCATCGAGACTATCCGCGGGCTGTCGTTTGAAGAGCAAATCAGCGTCGAGGTTATCTCTCGTGAGGAGTTTGACGCGACGACGAGTAGTGCAGCCACTGATGCCGACTGGGAGAATCTCCGCTGGCAAGCGCTCTTTGTGATTGGCCACGACCGTGATGCAACCGAGGTTCTCTCTGACGCCCTTGACGAAGGAGTTCAGGGCTATTACTCGCCAGCGAATAACGAAATCGTCCTCGTCAGCGACAGCGAGACCGCTGCAGTCAATAAACACACGCTCGTTCACGAACTCGTCCACGCGTTACAGGACCAGCAACTCACATTGTCCAGCAACGCCACAACACACGACGAAGGGCTTGCGTTCGAGAGCGTCATCGAAGGTGAAGCCGAACTGCTCCCCGAACTGTATCTCAACCGCTGTGAAATTGAATGGTCCTGTATCCAGCCTGACGGGGATGCTGGCGCTGGTGCGGAGATAGAAACCGGCGTCCAACTCATGCTACTGAAGCCGTACGAGCGTGGTCCCGCATTTGTTGACGAAATTCGTGACCAAGGCGGCTGGGACGCCGTCGATGACCTCTACGACCAGCCACCGGAGAGCTCAACGCAGATAATTCACAGTGACTTCTATCCGGAGCAGTCACCGACCGAACTGGATATTGCGGACAAATCGACTGGAAACTGGTCGCCGATGGATGGCCCGTATCCGGAGACCTTTGGGGAAGCAGCTATCTTCTCAATGTTCGCCCACAACGAGCTGTTCACGACGACGGACCCGTTCTCCTATACACATCAGTATAGCGACGGATGGGCTGGCGATGCGTTCGTCCCATATGAATACGATGGTGAGTCGGCTAACGTGGAGCGCGGCTACATCTGGGAGATTGAGTGGCAAAGCGAGGGCGATGCAACCGAGTTTGCCAGCGCTTACGAACGGTTGCTCGATGACGAAGGCGCGCTCGAACGCGGCGGAGAGGCCGTCAGAGTACCCGATGGACCATTTGCTGGCGGGTATCAAGTCACACAGGATGGGACGACAGTGACGATTGTCCACGGTCCAAGCGTCAGTTCACTTGAAGAGATTCACAGCGGCTCGTGACCAGCCCTGACAATTATAGAGAGTAGCAAAATGCGAGTGAAGAGCGTAACAAGAACAGGACTCCAACTGGGAATGGCCACTGACGAACAGCCGTCCCGCAATCTTTTCACCGCCTGCGACTGAACGGTCAGTAATGACGGAGTTCGATATCGTTCCGCCGGACGCGATACGTGCAGGTGACGCCACGGATGCGTATTTCAACCGGACGGTCGAAGCGCTCGAAGGCGCCGAGACAAATCCACAGGTCGTTGCGGAACTCACCGCTTCGCAGTTCCCAAGCGGCGACTGGGAACTGTTCGCTGGCATCAAAGACGCCGCACACCTCCTTGCCGGGCACGATATCGACGTGCTCGCGTTCAGAGAGGGACAGCTGTTCGACGGCGGGCCAGTGATGCGTATCGAAGGACCATATCTGGAGTTTTGCCGGCTCGAAACCTCATTACTTGGCTTTCTCTCGCATGCAACTGGCATGGCAACAGCGGCGCTCGAAGCCCGCCGGGCAGCACCTGATTCCGAAGTGCTAAGTTTCGGCAGCCGACACGTCCATCCCTCGATTGCGGCGATGCTCGAACGAAGCGCGCTGATTGCCGGACTCGACGGATTTTCTCACGTTGCCGCCGGCGATGTCCTCGGCCGCGAGGCCGGTGGAACGATGCCCCATGCGCTGATTATCGCATTTGGGCGCAATCAACAGGAGCGAGCATGGCAAGCCTTCGACGATGCGGTCAGTGAGGACGTCCCCCGGATTGCCCTCTGTGACACCTACGACGACGAAATCGAGGAATCACTGCGGGCTGCCGAAACAATCGACGACCTTGACGGTGTCCGAATCGATACCACCAGTTCTCGGCGTGGCGATTACGCACATATTCTGAAGGAACTCCGCTGGAAGCTCGATGCTCGTGGGTATGATGACGTAGAAATTTTCGCAAGCGGCGGTGTAGGTCCGAGCCTTATGCGTGAGCTCCGGGATATCGTTGATGGATTCGGCGTCGGTGGCTACATCAGTGACGCCAGCACGACCGACTTCGCGCTCGATATCGTGGAGGTTGAGGGAGAACTGGTCGCAAAACGTGGAAAGCTGGATGGGACAAAGCAAGTCTATCGAACGCCCGACGGAAACCACGAGATTGCACTCGAAGACGAAGCTGTCGATGGTGAACCGCTGCTCGTTCCGCTCATCGAATCTGGCGAACTCGTACGGGAGTTCGATATCGACGAGGCAGCCGAGCGAGCCGCTGCTGATGCCGACCACGTCGGATTTGCCGACGAAGAGTAGTTACGACGGTTTGTTTCACTCTGGAACCGCAACGACTGCAGGTGGCTCGCTGTCTTCGTATCGGTCGACCAGCCGCTGCTGTTCTGGAGGGAGGTCGCGCTCCCCGAAGATGCCGAATCCCTCTTGATATCGCTCGGTGTCAGGAGTCGAATCCGGCTGATAGACCAGTTCCAGTTCGGCAATTCCTCGCTGCTCGCCAGTCCAGATAAATCCGGCCCGGTAGGCCGCTTCGTAGGCGATTGGATTGTTGACTGCAATCGTTACCGACTCGTATCGGTCCGAAAGTTCGTCACCGGCAAATCGAAGCAATGTCGGGCCGATTCCCTCACCCCGACGTGACTCGCTGACGGTGACGTATCTGAGTACGGCAGTTGTCGGCTCATCGTGATTCTGGTTGAACGCGATTGCACCGAGAATTTTGTCACTATCCGCTCTCGCGACGATTTTTCCCGTATTGGACATGACAAACTTCCCCGCGTAGGCAAACTCCTCGTGGTGGAGTCTGAGCGTCGGGCCCTCCTCAAGACCACCGAGGAAAGCGAATTCCATTTACGCACTCACCCGCCGGCGGCGTTGTAGTTTGCTGAGTCCGATACAGGCCCACGAGAGAAGGAGGAAAAACAGTCCCAGAACGAGCATGAAAACAAAGACAGTTAGATAGCCGATTTCGGTCACGTCAAGGAACGGATAGGGATAATGGTTGATGAACTCACCGCGAATGAGGACGTAAACAGCGTATCCCAGTGGATAGGAAATCCAGACAAAGGCATCCTGCCACTGAAGGGGCCCTTTCGGCGTTACAATCCACCAGTAGAGGACATAGAGTGTCGGAACGATATAATGCACCAGCAGGTCACTCACAAGCGCAACACCGAGGGGGTCCCACGCCTGGCGGAGCAACAGTTCGTAGACGATAGCGACAAGCGCGATACTCGCTGCCAGTCCAGTCACGACGCCGGGTCGACGGAAAAATCGACCGGCTTGTGAATTCGGTGCAAACAGTGGAATAGTCAGCGAAAGCGCAACTGCGAGGTTCGTCGTGATTGTGAAAAAGCCAAGCGAAATGACGACCGCCCAGAGGGCATCACTCAGTCCTGTCCCTGCGGATGCGACACCACCCCCAACCGAGAGTCCAATCCCCAGCCACGCAAGAATCCCCAGTCCGGCCGCCCCAACACGGGCCTGGCCGGTCAGTTCGATTCGTTCCATCACGTCTTTTGATGTCCACTCGAACAGTCTTTGTTGCTTCGTTTCCAGCACGGACGAAAGCGATAGCTATCAGTTCGGACTGAACAAGCAAACAGAAAAACGGTTATCGGAGTTCGTCGACAGCGACCGCACTGCTTGACTGAATCCACGCCTGGTGATTTCGTCGGTCATAGACCACGAACGCGTCGTCACCAAGGTCCAGGTCCGCATAGCGGTCAGTCGTTGCTGGAACATCAACGTTACCGACGAGGTCAGTAGCCTCATCCTCTCTCATTGCGCCGGGGGTATCTTCTGACACTGTGGTAACTACTAACACACGAGAGTATTAAAGGGCTGCTGTGTCAGCATCAATCGTGATAATTCGAAAAAGAGTCCGCTGACCCAGCCGCTAAGGGACTTGCTGACGAACAGGTACGTATGACGGAATATACCTACCTCACAAGCGAGGAGCTAGCTGGACTTGCATCACCAGAAGACTACGTCGCTGCCGTCCGCGACGGGTATCGCCAGCGTGGCGAGGGCGCACCGACGGAGCCACGAACCAAACTCGGCAACGCAGACCCACCTGGCTTTCTGACCAGCTATATCGCCATTTTACCCGATTCCGGGACGATGGGTGGATATACGTATAGTGCGGGTTTTGGGAGTCAGGATGCTCACTTTGCACTCCCCTTGTTCGACGCCCAGAGCGGAGAACCGCTTGCAATGCTCGACGGGGCAGGGATGAACCCCTACAAGACCGGGGCAACTGGGGCGGTTGCGGTTGATGAGCTCGCTCGCAGTGATGCCACTCATGTTGGGGTTATCGGGAGTGGAACGCAAGCCCGCGGGCAACTGCGAGCAACGGCCACTGTTCGTGACCTTGAGACCGTTGCCGTCTTTTCCCCAACGCCCGAGTCCCGGAAATCGTTTGCAGATCAGATGGATGACGAACTCGATGCGACAGTGCAGGCCGTTGATTCGAGTGGGGCAGCCGTGGAAGATGCCGATATCGTGATTACTGCGACGACGGCCAGCGAGCCCGTCTTTGACGGGGAGTTGCTCGAACCCGGGACCCACGTTACGGCGATGGGACAGTATCATCCGACCAAGCGAGAAATTGACGCGACGACAGTCGCCCGCTCAACCTACGTCCCGGACCTTCGTGCCCGTATTGACCAGGATGCAGGAGCCTATCGTCATGCACTCGAAGTGGGGGCAATCGACGAGGGCCACGTTCACGCTGAACTCGGGGATGTTGTGGCCGGGACAGCGCCGGGCCGGACGAGCAAGAGCGAAATTACCCTCTTTGACAGCGGCGGAACGGCTATCGAGACAGTTGCTGCCGCGACAATGCTGTACAAGCGGGCTACAGAGAAGGGGTACGGGCAGTCCCTACCAGCGACGCCCGCGAGCGAAGCCTGGGACTGATAAAGTGTATGGTGCGATAGCAAATAGGTCTCCAGCCGCGAGAGTCGTACACAGACACCAACAAATCTATGCGGCTCAGAGCCACACTAGCGGGTATGAAGGCTGTTCAGTTCAGCGAGCACGGCGACCGCAGCGTTATCGAGTACGGTGACTTTCCTGACCCGGAGGCTGGCGAAGGGGAGGTACTGGTCGAAATCAAAGCCGCCGCGCTGAACCACCTCGACGTCTGGACGCGTCGTGGCCTCCCAGGACTGGACCTTGAGATGCCACATATCCCCGGGAGCGATGGGGCAGGCGTTGTTGTCGAGACCGGCCCCGGAACGAGTCGGTTTTCCGAAGGTGACCGCGTGGCTGTCCTCGCCGGCAAAGGCGGTGACCATTACGAGTTTGCAAACGACGGCGACCCAACGCTTTCGCCACACTACCATCTCATCGGCGAACATATCCGCGGCGTCCACTCGGAGTACGCAGCACTCCCCGAAAAGAACCTGACACCCGTTCCGGAGCACGTCGACTGGGAAACCGCAGCCGCCGCCCCGCTTGTTTTCCAGACTGCCTGGCGGATGCTCATCTCGCGAGGCGAACTCACTCCCGGCGAAGACGTGCTAGTTCTTGGCGCAAGCGGCGGCGTTGGCCATGCTGCCGTCCAGATTGCTGACCATGCGGGTGCAACTGTCTATGCAACCGCAAGCAGTGAAGAGAAACTTGGGTACGCAAAAGAGGTCGGTGCCGACCACGTCATCAACTACGAGGAGGAGAACTTCGCCAGCGCGATTCGCGAACTCACCGATGGCCGCGGCGTGGATATGGTCGTCGACCATATCGGCGCACAGACCTGGCAAGATTCACTCAAGAGCCTCACCAAAGGCGGCAGGCTCGTGACCTGTGGCGCAACGACCGGACCAAACCCGGAAACAGATATCAACCGCATCTTCTGGAACCAACTGGAGATTATCGGCTCGACGATGGCCACCCCGAGCGAGGCAACAGAAGTGCTTGAACTCGTCTGGGAGGGTGCGTTCGAGCCACGGATTCGTGACGTTCTCCCAATGAGCGAAACTGAACGCGCTCACGAAATGCTCGAAGAGCGAGAGGGGTTCGGGAAGGTTGTCGTCATCCCTGACAGTATCTATGACGCCTGAGCCCGAAAAGACCGTATCGAAGACGCCCGAGACGGACAGGAAGACAACTGAAGCAAGTCAGTCGACAGCCGAAGCAAGCCAGGCCACCCAAACGGAACAGCCAGTGGACCCAACGCTCACACCTGGTGACGAGGACACCCTCCCGGGCGGGAGCGTCCAGACGGGACAGCCGGAGACAATGGAAAGCAGAGAAGCGCTTGACTGGCGTGGCTGGCTGCTGGTCGGCGTTGTCTTCCTCTCGTTTGTCGTTATCCCGCTGATTGTCCTCTACATTCCCGAGGCACACTGGTTTATCGGCGCACTGGGCTTCTCCCAGCGACAGGCGTATATCGTCTTCCCAATGTTGCCGGCGATACTGCTCGGCCTGACAGCGGTCTGGGCGGCCGTGCGCTCGCAATCGCCGAGTTCGTAACAGGCAGAAACCTACGCTTTTGTATCTGCCTGTGTAACTGCGAACCGTCGTGAACGGGCTAGCGAACGGCGGGACAGTTGGGATGGTTGAGTCCTCGGTGATTCCAACGGTGTATCTGCCGCTGGTCTTTTTGACTGTCGGAGTTGGACTAGCTGTCGCTGCGGTCGCCGTTCGCTATCGGTCGTACAACGGTGCGCTTTGTCTGGCGCTGTTTGCGGGTGTTGCCAGTGGACTAACCCTAACCCAAGCGTTCATCCTGGCACGGACATCGCCCGCTGAAATGGAGCTGTTGACACGGGTTGGACTGTCGATTGCTGCTGTATTACCAGCAACGTGGCTTCTACTCGTCTTGGGACAGACAGGAGCCGGTCGCTGGACGCAGTTTCCGTGGCTCGCTCTGCTCTTTGTCGAACCGGCCACCTTCGCCGGAGTCATCTGGATCGTACCCGAGTTACAGGTGCTGGTAGCAACCCAACCCGTCTCTTTTGGCCCGTCTTCCGTCCTTGCGGTCGAGTTCGGCCTCGTATACTGGGCACATCAGCTGATTGGGGCACTGTATATCCTCGCCGGAGGGCTGATACTCGCCCAGTTGCTCGTTCGCAAACAGACAAGCGAGCGACGGCGGGCAACGGCACTGCTCGGCGCGGGTGCCGCGGTACTGATGGCTAACGCATCGTTTAGCTTTGGTCTCTTTCCGGCAGGGTTGGACCCAACCGGCGTCGTCGGCGTGTTTGTGAGTGCGGTACTGCTAGTTGTGTTGTTTGCAAACCAGCTCCGCGCTATTGCCCCCGCTGCTCGGGTGGTTGGTCGAGAGACCGTGCTTGACGAACTCGACGATGCCATTGTGATGCTTGATGAGAGCAACCGGGTACTCGATACGAACCCAGCGGGCAAGCGCCTTCTCGAAAACGCTGGCGATGGGCTTCTGGGCCGGCCAATTGAGTCCGTTCGCCCGGAGATTGCAACAGCCATTGAAGACGGTAAAGAGCAACAGGAGATTATCCTGCAAGAAGACGGAACAAAACGCTACTACGACCTTCGTGTGACTGAGCTCTCTAACGACTTTGGGACGCTTTCGGGAACCGTCATCAGCCTCAGAGATATCTCTGCAATGAGACGGCAACGCCAGCGTCTCGATGTACTCAACCGCCTGCTCAGACACAACATCCGCAACGAGATGAACGTCGTTGGCGGAAAAATCGAATTAGCTGAGTTGGAGACTGAAAACAGCACTGTTACCCAGCATCTTTCGGAAGCGAAAGCCGCGGTCGATACCGTCGTCGACCGGTCGAACAAAGTTGGTCGGCTCTCTCGGATGCTCGATACGGAGCAACCGGACGTCATTGACATCGGTCAGGAGTTACACGCACAACACGACGCGGGCGGCTTCGACGAGAATGGTGCGGACATTCGATTTAGTCTCCCGGAATCGCTTCACGTTCAAGGTGGTACACCGCTGCTCGCTGCCTTCGAGGAACTGGTCTCTAATGCAGTGGTGCATAACGATTCTCCCTCTCCAACAGTGACCGTTACCTTCGAACAAAACGATTCGGATGAGGACCAGGCAGTCATTGCTGTTCGAGATAACGGCCCCGGCATCGATGCACAGGAATGGCAAACAATTGTTGACGGTGAGGAGACACCGCTTCGTCACTCAAGCGGCGTCGGGCTTTGGCTCGTCAACTGGGTTGTCGACCGGGCGGGCGGGTCCCTCTCGTTCGAAACAGGTGACGGAACGGCTGATGGAAAAAAGCAAGGGTCAACCGTTCGGCTGTCGCTCCCGCGCGCTGAGCCACCGGAGACGGCCTGACTACAGACTGATACTGGAAACATCCTGAGTACAGACTGATACCGGAACAGTCTGATTGCAGTACTGGGTGTACGTTACTGCTCGAAATCGCGGCGCATCGCAATCTCAAACCACGGACACAGCCGAAGCTGGCGGTACCAGCGTGGGTTCTCATAGAGACGGTCGTAGGGTGCCCAGAGAACGCCACCAACTTCTTCGGGGTCAGGGTCAAGACTGGTATCAGTCAACGTTGCCTGAAGGACGGCACAGACTTCGTGTTCGACACCGATATCGTGATAATAGCGTTTGTACTCGAAACGGTCAGTGACGGTGAGTTCGTCGTACTGGTCCGGCGTAATGCCGAGTTCCTCATCAAGCCGTTTCCGTGCGGCTTCAACCTGTGTCTCGCCGTCGACAGGGTGTGACGCGACGGTGCCGTCCCAGTACGTATCCCAGAGACGTTTGTCGGGACTCCGCTGGGCGAGCAGAATCTGTCCGTCTTCGTCGAACAGCAACGTTGTGAAAGCCCGGTGTCGGATACCATCGCCGGTGTGGGCATCAAGTCGGTTGACCAGCCCTTCCTTGGTGTCGTCTGCATCGACGGCAATGACATCCTGATGTGCGTTCTCGTGTTCGAGTTCCAACTCGTCACTCATTGAGCGTACTAACGGCGAGGTTCCTCATACTGTCTTCGTTTTCCCTACCAGTGATACTGCCGGACGTAACTTCGGTTCCATACTCGCCACCCGGGGTGACGAGATTGCTCAATAGCTTCCGTCCAGTAGTATCAAACCACTGGACTGCCAAGGGATTCGTGATGGATGCGAGTCGCGTTCGTGAACGAGCCCGTGAGTTTCCGCGACAGCCCGGCGTCTACCAGTTTCTTGGCGAGAACGGTCGAGTGCTCTATGTGGGAAAGGCCGTGGAGTTACGCGGCCGAGTACGGTCGTATACCGACCCACGAAGCGAACGCATCCGACAGATGGTCGAGCGAGCAGTCGATATCGAGATTGCTGTCACGGATACCGAATCACAGGCACTGTTGCTCGAAGCCAACCTCATCAAACGCCACCGTCCTCGCTACAACGTCCGGCTCAAAGACGACAAATCCTATCCACTCGTCGAACTCACGGACCACCCTGTGCCCCAGATTCGAATTACCCGCGACCCGGAAACCGGTTCAACCGTCTTTGGCCCCTACACCAACAAGCGGGACCTCGAAGCAGTTGTCAAAGCAGCCCGTGAGGTGTACGGACTGCGTGGCTGTTCCGACCACAAATACGCCGGCCGGGACCGCCCCTGTCTGGATTATGATATCGGCCTCTGTACCGCTCCCTGTACGGGCGAAATAAGCGAAGAGTCATACGGCGAGGATGTCGAAGCAGTGGAGCGGTTTTTCGGCGGCGAGACCGGTATTCTCGCCGAGCCGCTCAGACAGGAAATGGATGCGGCCGCACAGGAGGGGGCTTTCGAGCGCGCAGCGAACCTCCGGGATTCGATTGCCGCCGTCGAACGGTTGCACGAACGGAGCGACAGCGCAGTTTCAAGTCCAGAACAGTCCACACAGCGAACCGATGTCGTCGGAATTTCACTCGCGGGCAGCGAGCCGACAGTTGCTCTCCTCCGTGCTGAGCGCGGACAACTCGTTGACCGCGAGCAACACACTCTCGCTGCGCCGGATGGGACAACAGATGCCGGTGACGTCCTCGGTGCGTTCCTCCCGCAGTATTACGCCGAGCGCGACCTCCCTGACGTCATTCTCTGTCCCGAGCAACCCGTCGGCGAGGGACTTGATTCCTGGTTCGACAGTGCTGGTGTCGAACTTCGGGTTCCGGCCGCTGGACGGGAAGCAACACTGGTAGAGCTTGCACTCAAAAATGCCAGCCGCGTCGAGCGCACACGTGACCCAGTTGCCGAACTGGGACGAGCACTCAATATGTCCGCCCCCCGGCGCATCGAAGGGTTTGACGTCAGCCACAGCCAGGGGAAAGCGGTTGTTGGAAGCAACGTCACCTTCGTCGGCGGCGAACCAGAGAAATCGGACTACCGGCGAAAAAAACTCACTGAGACAAACGACGATTACGCAAACATGAACCAGCTCGTCCGCTGGCGGGCAGAACGGGCCATTGCTGGCCGTGATGACCGCCCTGACCCTGACTTGCTCCTGATTGACGGCGGCGAGGGGCAGCTGAATGCGGCACGAGATGCACTCAGCGAAACTGGCTGGGACGTTCCGGTGATTGCGCTGGCCAAAGCAGAGGAGCGAGTCATCACACCCGAGCGAACCTACGACTGGGGAACGGATACGCCACAGCTACAACTGCTCCAGCGAGTTCGTGACGAAGCACACCGCTTTGCCGTCCAGTATCACGAAACGTTGCGTGATGATGTCTCAACGCCACTCGATACAATTGAAGGAGTCGGCCCGCAGACGCGGTCACGCCTCCTCCGGCGGTTTGGGAGCGTGGATGGGGTGAAATCCGCCTCACAGGCGGAGTTGACTGCAGTGTCTGGTATCGGTGAAACCACTGCACAGCGGATTCGCGAGCGGCTGTCGTGAGGCTGATGGACAGACAAACCGGAGGTGTGTCTCACTCCTCGTTGACCGCCTCGAAAAAGACCCACGATTCGTCATCGACGAGGACATCGGAGGTATCCCACTCCGTCTCGATACGGAACCCGGCGTTGCGAAGCTGTTCTCTCGTCGCTGCTGCGCCAGCGATATGCCACTCCATTGCTGTCTCCTCGCCCAGCCAGTCCGGATTCGTTCCAGCCCACTGTTCGGCCCCTTCGGAGACGAGAATACGGCCACCCGGACGGGTCACTCTCGCAAACTCGGCAATTGCCTGCTGGTGCTGTGATTCTGGAAGGTGAATCAGCGAATAGAAGGCAAGAATTCCGTCCACTGTTGACTCCGCAATCGGGAGCGTTGCCATGTCACCGGCAACGAGAGAGGCATCTGGGGCGCGTTCGCGGGCGAGTGTGAGCTGTGTTGCTGAAAAATCAAGTCCAATAACTGGCTGCTCGGGATACCGGTCACGCAGTCGTTCGAGAATCGGTGTTCCCGCACCACAGCCAACGTCGAGAAGACGTGGATTTGGCGGCAGCGAGTCGAGAAACTGGTTGAAAAGCTGCTGTTCGGCTTCGTCAAATGACCGCTGGTCAGTGAACGTTTCAGCAACCGAATCGTATCCCAGTCGGACCGTCCGCTTATCGACCATATCCAAACCAGCACGCCCCAATATAAAATAGGGCGGGCGCTTTCAGCCGAAGAAACTGTGCAAGCGCTTTATTTGTGGAAAAACAAAGGACAGACCATGCGACGCCGAAGTTATGTGGTCGGTGTTGGGACAGCAACAGCGGCTGTACTCGCCGGCTGTCTGTCGGGAAATGCTGACGAGCCGGGAGATGACGACAGCGAAGCAGACGGCACTGCTGACCTGGACCCGGAAGCAGCCGTTGAGCGAATGCTCGAGGTCGATGATGTCGATTCGCTTGCGGAAGCAGTCCACAGCGAGAGCCCCATCCATCCCGATGCGTTCGAGTCAGATGGGTTGGGAGACCTGGAGGAGCTGACCCCCGAGGAGCAGGCCGCTGTCGCCGAAGCAATGCGCGGTCCCGAACCACCGGACCCAGAGGAAATAGAAGAGATTCTCGACGACGACTGGGAGTACGAAATTGATGAAGACCAGCCGGATGTCGAACTCGACGGAGTGGATGTCCTGACTGATTCCGCAACGGCCGATGATGTGCTCGAACTTGAGTATGCGGAGTTCTGGTTCGCAGAGACTGACCTCGATTCGATTATCGAAGAAAACCACGTCTTCATCGTCGAGGTAGATATCGCGTATCCAGAGCAAGACAGTGGCCCGGACCCATCGTTAGATGAGCCGACCGTCTGGGTGCTCGTCAGCGAAGGTGATGAGTTGAAGTTCTTCTATGCAGGTGAGGAGGATACGACTCCCGACGACCCCGAAGAGCTCTACGAGGAGGAGATTATCGACGAGGATGACGATGTCGTCGAAGAAATTGAGTGGGAGCCCGAGCCAATCGGACCTCCTGACGACGATGAAGGCGATGACGACGGCCAGCACGACGATGCGTTCGAAGAACTGGAGGAAGCGCGCATCCATCTGACTGACTCGCCCGGAATTGAGGCCGAAGTCGTCCGCGCCGAATCAGTGATTGCCGGCGGCGAAATAAGCTTCTGGGAACCCGAAGATATGCACGCCGACGATACCGGCTACGTCCCCGGTGGCTGGGCGGATTCCTGGATTGCAGTGCAGTATGACCCCGACGGCGACCAAGTTGTTGTGACCGCGATTACCGGCGACGAGGAAGAGATAGTTCATCGCGA
>LKNH01000016.1 GCA_001564135.1 Halobacteriaceae archaeon Tc-Br11_E2g27
AACTCTTGTCGAGTGATGTTGACGAGCGAACGACTGATTCTCTCGACAAACGGCGGCAAACAGGCTATTCCTCACGGGAAAATCAGCGTGCTGGACGAGGAGGATATTCCGGTCTCGCTCCCTGTTGAGACGTCGACAGCGACCCCACTTCGTATTGGCAATACGGTTATCCTGATTGATACACAGGAGGTCAGCGATTTCGATATCGAATACTGCCGGGCGGCCCTGCACGATGCAGTTATTCTTGCGAAGTACCCCGCTATCGTCGGGGGGGTTGTCCAGGATGAGGCTGCATGGTCGAAGGCACGATTTCGGTTCGACGGCGACCAGATTATCCTTGGCCTACCGGAAAACGAGCGCGTTAGCTTTCCGCTTGCTGATGTCGGAACCATCGAAACGGCATCACAACAGGTCATGGGAGAACAACGGACCGTCGTCCAGGTTGAACACACCGATAGCCAGGACCGAAGCGTCGAAACGCACTTCTCCGGGATGGACTGGCATGCCCAGGCACTTGAACGGTTGCTTGGACATGTCATCGAGGACAGACAGAACAACCACGAACTCACCGAGATGGAAAGTCAGGTGTTGATGGCGCTCTATTCCGGTGTTTCCCCGTTTGAAATGGCCGATTTTGTGGGGATTTCGGTCGACGAGGTCGAAGAAATCTATCAGAAGCTACTCGAGATTGGTGCAGTTGATGAAGTTCGTGTCCGGACGGAGGTTGCACTGAACGCACACGGTCGGAACCTGGCCAGCGAAGCGATGAACGAGCAGTAATGGGTGAATCGATGGACGAACAGTAATCAAAACGATGGACGAATAACGCTCAGTTAGCTTCGCTGGTCAATTGCTCTTCGTAGTATTTTCCGGCTTGAGAGAAGCTCATCTTCTTGCTCAGGTCGAGCAGAACAACGGTATACCTCACACTCGATACCGCGTTCGGCAAGTGCATTCTCGATAGCGTCGCCGTCGTGGTGCTGGTCATGGCCGAGTGCGATAACGTCGGGGTCGAGCTTTTCGATAGGAATGAAAATATCCTCCGGATGGCCGAGCTGAGCGGCGTCAACAGGGGCAAGCGCCTCAACCATCTCAACGCGCTGGCGCTCCGAGACAACTGGTGTCGCTTTGTGTGTGACGTTATCGGCCCGAGCAACGATAACGGTCAACTCATCGCCCATCGATTTCGCTTCGCGGAGGTAATGGACGTGACCCGGATGGAGAATATCGAACGTCCCCTGGGCGACGACACGCTTCATCGGTTCCCTCCCCGTTTAGTCTTATTCTCCCAACGGCTATACTCGAACGCTCTCCGCACGGACTCAAGTGTGTGATGAAAGAGAGCGACACTTGAGCGAAACAGACCCATATCTCTGCATCCGTACCGGTCCTTTCTAACACTGTCGAACGGCTCCTGTTGCAGACCTGAGTACGGCTCCAAATCAGTCAGCGACTCCGACATTCTCTTAACGGGGGGTCGAGTAGTTATTGGTAATGATAGAGGCCACGAGCGCGGGAGCCATCCTCTTTCGCGATACGCGTGGCCGTCGGGAGTACCTGCTGCTCAAAAGCAGACCCGGCGACTGGGAGTTTCCGAAAGGCGGCGTCGAAGGCGACGAAGAACTCCAGCAGACTGCCATCCGCGAAGTGAAAGAGGAGGCCGGAATCGCTGATTTCCGGCTCATAGACGGCTTCCGAGAAGACTACGACTACGTATTTGAGGCGAACGGCAACACGATACACAAGACCGTTCACCTCTTTATCGCCCACTCGTTTGAGGCGTCGGCGGAGCTCTCTCACGAGCACCGCGACCTCCAGTGGCGCGATTACGAACAGGCGATTAACACCATCACGCAGGACGGGCCGCGCGAGATACTTGAGGAGGCTCACGAGTTCATCGACGAGCACTACGACGAGATTGAAAACTAAGCGATAGCGGACTTGTGTTCGCGCTGGCTGGAAACGCCATCTTACGGAGCGATGGCTCTATAGTAGCCACTGAAAGTCAATGCACACCCGATCGCAGGACTGCTGTGCGATCGGTGTGTAAATCGTTTCAATTGTTACTATAGCAAACTGCTAGCTCAAAGAATTATTTTACTCTTCACGAACTACTTATGAGAACCTCTCTAAGAACCAACCAGTCATGAGAGACGTTACGAGACGCGATGCCCTCCTTGCTGGCGGTCTTAGCGTTGGGACGCTGGTTGCGGGATGTCTCGAAGAGAGCGGAGAGGCTGGAGACGATGACAATGACGGTGACAACGGCGGCGCTGGTGAGGGTGACACAGGCGTGAGAGATATCGAACACTTACAGTTGGGCACTGCTCGGGGACAGGCCGACTGGGCGAGAGATGACGAAACAATTGCAATTGCATACCGATTCGAAAGTCCATCGGACTATGGCTCCGCAGAAAGCACGCTGCTTGCCTGGACTGATGTGGATACCGAGGAGTTCGTTGCTGAGACGGACTTTTCCGAGGAGATGTTGGTGCTTATCGGCGTGATTGGCTCCAATGGCTGTTACACTGAGGCAACGCTCGAAGCTCTCTCAATCGAAGATGGACAATTAGTCGGTGAGGCACACGCGACACGCGAAGACGAGGATGCTGAAGCCTGCGACCATGCAATAACGTACCCCCACGCACTGGTGCGTATCGAAGTAGAAGGCGAGATTCCTGAACAGGGTGAGTTGTCCGTGTCAGCCCCAGGTGGAAAGGATGATACGATAGAGATTGTCCCGTACGAGAGAGCCGCGACGGAAGTCATCGATACCAATGTGCTCCAGCTCGGCGGAACCAACAGCAAACCACACTGGGCCCGTTCGGAAGATGACCGGACGGGTGCTGTGTATCGTCTCGATAGGATGCTGGCATTTCCTTCACCAGATGCGATGACCGATAGCGAAGAAGCCGACGAGTTCCTCGACGAACACGACGGAGACAACACGATGGTGTTGCAGGTTGGCTCTGTCGGCCCAGCCACGAACTACAACCAGCTTTCGTTCGAGAACATTGAACTTGCGGATGAAACGCTCACCGGGGATGTGTCAGTCGAAGCGGAGGGAGAGGCAGGTGGCGATGCTATCACCTACCCGTGGGCGCTACTGGCGGTGGAGTTCGACAATGATGCCCCGTCGAAGGCAACGTTCCAGATTACTGATGGGTGGGAGACGACAGCAGAGGCCTCGACTGAAGACGAAATCTCTCTTGACCCTGAGTCGCTTGATGGATACGTCCAACCTGATGGTAGCCCTGATACTGTTCCCGATGCACTCGAATGCGACGACGACGATTTCGAACGTCACCTGCAGAGTACCGATGAAGAGGATATCGTCCTCGGTGACAGTAAAGCGGATGGTGAACCGACCTGGGCCATGCGAGTCGAAGAGACCAGCTACGAACTAGGAGAAACAGTAAACATCACGCTCACAAACGTCTCAGGCAAAGAACTCGTCACCGGGAACAGTTCGAAGCATAACTTCCAGCTATATACTGATGAGGGCTGGCAGGACGTTCGAGGTACCGACCCTGACACACCAGTCGGCTATACCGATGAAGGAATTATCCATTCAACTGGCGCTGGATTCGAGTGGGAGTTTGAACTCACAGAAGATGGCATTGTTTCCGAGAACCAGAACGAAGAGCATCTAACCGTTTGCCCGTCGCTACAGCCCGGCCGCTATCGATTCCTCTTCTGGGACCCGGAGATAGCGGTCGAGTTCGACGTCACCGAGTAACTTACTTCTGTGATAGAGTAGCGTAACGATTCCAAACGCTTCTTGAGTCAAAAATCGGCTATGAACGACGCTTTATCGTGCAGATAACACTCTAAGAGAGTCACAACGGAATCCAGTGCTCTTGGTCTGCAAGTGGTCAGAAACCGTGAACAAATTGTTTCTGGTGGAAAACAGCCCAACTGTTTACATACCGTTAGAGATTCTAACACCACAGATTTTACTTGATGATTAAAACTCTAAGAAAGTTTATTCACATTCCGGAACGGTTATTGTAATGGCCACTAAGATAATCGTATGGAGTTTGGATTATCCGCGGAGCAAGAACAGATTCGCGACGAAGTGCGAAAGTTCGCCGAGAACGAGGTGAAACCCATCGCTCGTGAGTATGATGTTGAAGAGAAATACCCACACGAGGTCATCGACAAAGCCGCGGAGATGGGCCTGATGGGACCACATATCCCAATGGAGTACGGTGGAGCAGGCTATTCAAACCAGGACGTGATGATTATCACGGAAGAGCTGTTCGCCGCTGACCCAGGTATCGGCCTGTCGCTCATTTCGACGGCGTTCGGGACGGAAGTGCTCACGAACTTCGGTACGGAAGAACAAAAAGAACAGTATCTGCGCCCCGTCACTGAGGGTGAGATGATTACCGGCGCGGCAATCAGCGAACCACACGCTGGCTCCGACGTTTCGTCCATTTCCACACAGGCTGAAAAAGATGGTGACGAGTGGGTCATCAACGGAAACAAAATGTGGATTACGAACGGAACGGTCGCAGATTACGTCGTTGCGCTCTGTCAGACTGACCCAGAGGCACAGGGACGATATAACGGCTTCTCACAGATTATCATCGAAACCGACCGTGACGGCTTTGAAGCCGAGAAAATCGAGGGCAAACTCGGTATCCGTGCCTCCGATACGGCTGAACTCATCCTGAACGATGTCCGCGTGCCAGAGGAGAACCTCGTTGGCACCCGTGGTGCAGGATTCCTCCAGCAGATGCAGTTCTTCGACGAGACGCGAACTGCTGTCGCCGCACAGGGTGTCGGTATCGCCCGCGGTGCCGCAGAACGCGCACTCGAATACGCCGAAGAGCGCGAGCAGTTCGGCAAATCCATCGGCGAGTTCCAGGCTATCCAGCACAAACTCTCCGATATGTTCACGAAGACCGAAGCTGCACGCCTGCTCACGTACAAATCCGCCTGGGCAGTTGACAACGACCACGACGACACCAACTTGACGATGCTCGCTTCGATGGCCAAAGAGTACGCCTCACGCGTGGCTGTCGATGTTGCAAACGAAGCCGTCCAGATTCACGGTGGTTCTGGCTACGTCAACGACTTTGATGTTGAACGGTTCTACCGCGACGCCAAAATCACTCAGATTTACGAGGGAACCACCGAAATCCAGAAAAACATCATCGCACGCGAACTCCAGGGCAAAGGCTTCGCCTGATTCGACTTCCCGTTTTTTGCGCTCCTATCCGTTCGGTTCACCGCGGCCAGTTGTATATAAATACCCCCGGTATGACCGGATATCCTTCTTTATATCTCAGCGGTTATCTTTAGTTGCCGGGCGACCTGACCCGACCATATATGGCCCGGCTAGCTGGGGACTCGCGCCTGACCGCTTTGCCACCAGCGGTCACGCTTTTTCGTTTTCAGGCGGCTTGATCAACAATCTCGTACGCAAATTCCTCAAACTGGTCTTCCTCGAAGACGAACACTCGCCCGTCGAGCAGGTCGTGGTCGACGATAATCTCATCACGAAGTCCACCGCCACGGACGGTTACACCGGGGAACAACGTTGATTCCTCTCCTTGCGTTAACAATACGCGTCCGACACCGGAGCCTTTGAGAATGGCGTCTTCTGTCCTGTCCTCGTTGATGTAGAGCAACACACCCTGTGTTTCGCTGGCGTCGGTTACGAGGACGTGTGTATCTTTTCCGGGGGCGGTCTGGTGTGGGCTGTCCGTTGGTGTCGGAGGGCCACGATAAAACACCTCTCGGCCGTCGGAGTACGTGACCGTAATGCCGCCCTCGACGAGTTGAACGGACAGGGTCTCCGGTGAAATCTCTGAGTGCTCTTCCATATCAGTACGGGAATGGCTCGTCGCCGAAGCCGTCTTCACGGACCTGACATTCGCCGTTCTGGTTGATGACGACGCGACCGGGATAGCCACAGTCGCCGCTGTTGTTGTATTTACACCGCGTACATCGACACTCCAAAGCCTTGTTTGCGCCAGGGGTCGCCATACAGTGTGCAAGGATGCGCGGCCCCTTGTATCTGATTGAACCGGACACCTCGGTACGGGTCGTCGTTACTTCTTCTCTTCGACGTGTCGGACACTGCTGGCGATACCTCGCGTACTTTTGACCATCTCCGGACCGGACATCTCCGCCCGGCCGACTCCAAACGCCTTCGGCCCCTCGATAACTACTTCATCACCGGGTCGGATATCGTCACTTGCATCGACAACGCCAGGGGCGAGGACGGAGCCATGTGGGACAAACCCGTCAATCTCGACGCGTTTGGTCGGGGCGTCGCTTGCAGCCCACCGCTTTGCTCCGGCGAGTGTCAGTGCAAGCACGCCGTACTGCGGGACAACGACAGCAAGTTGTTCACCGTCGGTATTGCGTGCTCTGAGTTTCGGATACCGGCCTTCAGTCTGAATCTCATCGAAAAGCAAGTCGCCCGCACCATCGCCGAACTGGTAATCAGCCATTGCGCGCATGGTGTTATGCTGGCGGTCGCGTTTGAGATATTTCTCCTCGCCCGCAAGCGTTGACGAGAGGTTGGCAAGCGATTCCGTTGTCGTCGGATGCTCTTCGACAGTGTACTCAAACGAGAGGCCGAGTTCCTCCTCGACACGTTCACAGATTGCTCGGTAGCCCTCATCTGGGACGTGGGCGATAATCCGTGGATAGGAGGTCCGTTCGAGATATGCACGGAGAACGTTGCTAACAAATGTCTTTTCGGTCTCGCTCCAGTGACCAGTCACCACCGTGTCATAATGCTGTGCGGGATACGTTAGCTCCAGTTCCTGCGGAACGACACCGATGGGAGAGGTCATGGAAACGAGATGTCCCCGGAACTGAACTGCCTGATGGAACTGACCGTGGCTCTGTGACTCGCTGTAGGGTTTTTTCGCAGAGCATGGAACGAGCACGCACGGATTGTCAAAGCGGTTGTGGTACCGGCTGGTAACTCGCTCTGCGTAGCGCTGAATTTCGACGCGACGGAGGGTGTCATCCGTCGCAGCGGTCAGGTTGGCGCGCCGAATGAGTGGCGTTCGCTGTTCGAGGTAGCCATACTGCTGGTCGAACTGTCGCATGACGCTTGTCGCCCAATTGTCGTGTCTGACCTGGCCTTCGAGATAATCTCGAAGACGACCAGCACGAATTCGCTCGCGGACCGTCCGAAGTTCCTGTTCGAGGACGTTCGCGTTGTGGTCGGCACAATCTTGGAGCGTGAACTCCGTTCGGGGTTGCTGACAGGCCGGACACGAACAGGGCAGTTCTTCAAGGTCTTCCAGAAACTGCGCGCCGTTGCTCGTGAGATACTGCCCGCGGGTGCCTTCGATTCGCGCTGCGTATGAATCAATAAGGTCGACACCGGCGGCGACAATCATCGGTAGCGTCGCGGGGGTAGCAACGCCAGGGAGATACAGCGCAGTATCGGCCGGTATCCGCTCTCGTACTGAGATGATAGCATCGACGAATGCGGATGCATGTCCGGCCAGTTCCTGTGCGTTAGAGAGCACGTACACGTCTGTGCCGTGGTCGGCGACTGTATCCGAGTGGACGACTGCAGCACTCGGAAACTCGACATCAGGATACTCGGCAGCGAAGGCATCCTGAACCTCTTCGGGGGTTCCTCCGGGGAAGGCTCGATGTGGAAGAATGGTAATCTTGGAATCGTCCCCCTCGGGAACGTCACGCTCCTGTGTCCACTCGGTCCCGCCGTCAACGAGCAAGTCGTCGACAAGTGCGGGCGTTCGATGTGACTCCGCGAGGCGTAACTCGCCGAGTCGTGCCGCACCATCGCGCTCATGAATCTCAAAATACTCGGTCATTGGTCGGTTTCGGATGCTGTCGAATAACTGTGCGTCGGTTCGGACTCGTCGGAAGTCGGTTCGGAACTGTTGGAGTGGGTTTCGCCAAGGCGTTCGACAGTGACTGCATCGGGGAGCATCGAGAGCGCTTCATCGGGCCAGCCGTCGTGATAGACCGTCATGCTGGTGTCAGGATTCGTTTTGATAAGTTGGCAGACGCCTCGTGCAGCGGATTCGTAGGCAGCGCGGTCAAGGTTGTTGGGTAATTCAGCGGTGAGTGGGTATACATCCGAAAGCGGACGAGGGACAGGACCGAACGGCGGAATCAACCGCCAGGATTCTTCAAATGACTCGCTGTGGCTCCCTTCCGTTAACAGGAGCTCCTGAGGCGTCTCAAGCCGTGCCAGTCGGTTATGATGGCGAATAACTTCCGGCCGTCGTGCGCTCTCTGCGGAGAGATAAAAGAACGTATCCTTGGCAACAGGGTCCGTCCCTTCGAGCCAGTTGTCGTGTTCCAAAAGCGCACGGAATCCATCGACAAGCGTCGGGTGGCCGCGAACTCTCGTCTCGACGAGTTCCATCAACCGGCCTGCTCTGATTGCCTGCCGAACCCGGCGCAGTTCCGCAAAGGACACAGCGAGATTGTGCCGGGCAAGCAGGTCATGACGGTCCGAATCGTCCATCGCTTCGAGTTCCGCGGGCATGTGTGCTGTACAGACCCCACAGGAACACGGGAACTCCGTTAGGTCTTCGAGATGTCTGGTTCCACGGACCGTGAGATATCGGTCGTCGCGCGCATAGAGGGCGTAGGCCGCAGAATCAAAGAGGTCACAGCCAAGGGCTGCGGCAAGGGCAAACATCATCGGATGCCCTGCGCCGAACAGGTGAACCGGGCCGGCCTGCCCTAGCCCATCTTTGACCGCCGCAACCAGGTCGACAATATCGGCATACCGGTACTCGTTGAGCAGTGGAACGACCGCACCGATTGGGAACATATCGAGCGTCGTTTGACGGGCGTGTGTTGCGGCGTCGGTACGAAGCGCAGGGTGGGTTGACCCTTGAATCGGTGCGCTCACGAGCATCTCGCCGGTGTCGATAGTTTCAGCGAGTTCGAGTCGCTCCTGTGTCGTCTGGAGTTCGTCGCGAGCGCGCTCGTAGGAAACGTCAGGCGGGGTGGGGATATCAACTGGCGTGCCGATATCCGACCCAATCTCGTGTTGAAAGGAGAGGATTTCCTCGGTTGTTACGTCTATCTCGCCGTATTCGGCAAGCTGGAACGAGCCGGAATCAGTCATAATAGCGCCGGAAAAATCGAGAAAATCGTGCAGTCCCTGTTCGCAAATTGGTTCTCGAATATCGTCGCTCCCGTGGATAATGTAGCTGTTTGTGATGAGAATCTGTGCCCCGAACGTCGATTCGAGTTCGGCTGGTGGAAGCGTCTGTACGTGTGGATTAACCACCGGCAGGAGTGCGGGGGTCTCGACAGTGACATCCGCCCGCGGAACATCAAATGTACCGCATCTCCCGGCGCCATCGTGACTCGTTAGTTCGAACTGTTCTCGCATTGGCCCTCTTTCGGGAAGCGCTGCGGTAAGGATTGCGCTTGAGCGCGTCATACTACCGGACGTAAGCTATTGAACAATCTCGCCACCCGGAGTGGCGAGTAAGTGTACGAAGTTACGTCCGGCAGTATCAGTCCTGTCGGCCATCGGGATACTGAAGCAGATACTGCGCTATGGCAAACGCGGACCGACCGTCACGGAACTCACCGGTTCGGACGGATTCGCTGAGTTCCTCGAACGACGAGAGGACTGGCTCTATTGTCTCGTCCGAATCCAGGCGTTGGTCACCCGCCGGTTTACAGTCCCAGGCGACGAAATAATGAAAGATAGCATCCGAAAACCCGTTCGAGGGTTCAACGGTGGTGAGGTGTGCAACTTCAGCCGGTTTGTATCCCGTCTCTTCGAGGAGCTCCCGACCGACCGCTTCACGGGGTTTCTCACCGGCTTCAAGCGAGCCTGCTGGGAGCCCAAGGTTCATCCGTCTGACGGCGTGTCGCCACTCGCGGATAGTAACCACGTCGCCGTCGGGCGTAAACGGGAGGATGACGACGCTTTCAGTCTCCGTGAGATAATCGAATTCTGCCTCGTTACCATCGGGGAGCTCGACAGTCTCGTTGATGATATCGAAGCCGTCACACGAATAAGCACGCTCCTGTGAAATTGTCCGCCAGGGTTGCATAGCTCTGTCTTGGACGGAACTAACTAAAGCGTCAGGATTATTTTCACGCATAAACGGGGAACCAGAGGCTATTGTCTGTTGTTGGGAGAGACGCGTGGGGCGAAAACCGTCGAAGCCTCGGGAGCAGGAGGCGGTGACGGCGTAACTCCATCGGGAGACAGCAAACCGCGGTGTCCAAGCGCGGTCACATGCCGTCTCCCGCTGGAGTCAGTGTGCCTCTGACAGCACCCCACACAACTAGTGGGAGAGACGGTCTCAAATCGACCGTCATTATACTAATATACCTATTTACACATACGAATGACTACTAACATACAAAACTAGTTACTGGGTAGGGGCTAAATATCTAGATGGTAGCGGAAAAGTGACAGACGGAACAGTGACGTGTGCACGCTCATCTCAATAATCAATCGTGAGGTATTCCTACGCTGGGTGAAAAACCATTCTGAGCGACATAAACATTGGAGGTTTTTATTATAACTCCAAAACACTGCTTCAAGACCGGAACAGTTGGCATGATTTTTGTAGAGTTTACAGTTCTGTTGAATCGCGAGACGGATGGTCCAAGGTTGATGGCGGCGAGCAGTAACTGTCCATTAGTTATCGTCGAACAAGGAGGTAAACAGCCGACGCTGTGCCTCTCGGAGGTGATGAGTCATGGTCGGTTGCGAGATATCAAGCAGTTCCGCCAGTTCGACGCCGGTGGTTGCCCGCGGCGATTCGAAATAACCGCTTTCGAAGGCCGTTACCAGGACTTCTCGTTGACGGTCAGTTAACTCATTTTCTAGCGTTCCCTTCAGCGAATCAGCTGACTGGCGGCTATCGACCGTCTGCTGTGAACGCAACCCCGTTTGCGGATATCGGTCCCGGACGCGGTCCAGGAACTCGCGTACGTCGCGTTCCCGTGGAAGATGAACGGTTGCCTGACAGCCCGTGGCGGTCGTCGTTACTGACTTTGGAATTGCACCACACTCGAGTAACGTATCGGCGACCGTTGGCTCGGCGATAGCAACCCGAAAGAGATGCTTTTCACGGTTTTCAAGGTACGTAAGCGATTCGACCGCAACGAACTCCGATTCGAGTGCCAGAATTTCATCCACGACCGAAGCCGACACGGCAAATAACACCTGCGAGCGACCATCCGTATCAGGCGTGATTTCACGGTAACTAACAGCCTCCTCAGCAACCTCCGCAACAGCATTCAGGAAGGTGTCTGTCTGTTCGATTTCCAATTCGAGTTCAACAACGGTATCCGCAAGGATACCTCGGCGCGTCTCGATAGCGTTGATGCTGTGGGCGATTGTTTCACCTAGTGTCGTAATGACTGGTTCGACGATATCATCGAACGCATCGGGTTTGTCCGCATAGACGGTCAAAACACCGTATGTGGCCTCGCCGTAGGTAAGCGGAACAGCAAGCATCGATTGATAGCCGCGGTCAAGTGCCTCACTCGCCCAGGGCTCTTTCCGAAGGTGGTCAGTGACGTTCTTGATAACGGTTGGTTCGCCGGAGTTGGCAGTACGTGCGGCGGGCTCTTCGCTTCTGGTATCAAAGGTTAGCGTGTCGAGATAGCCATCGTTGACATCATCCCATGCCTTCGGCTCCAATATGCCGCTCTCTGGGTCGATTTGTCCGACCCAGGCGAAGCGATACTGAGCGCTTTCGACAAACCGCTCACAGACGCCGCGCTCTATCTCCTTTCGGGTTCCTGCTCGGCGGAGGAGCCTGTCGGTGTCACCAATCAGCGAAAACATCTCCTCGAACCGGTCGATGCGTTCGCTTCGCTGAGCGAGTTCAGCATCGCGCTGTTCAATATCTGCCTGCCCCTCAACCCGGTCGAACGCAGCCTCAGTCGTCGCCGCAAGCAGCCCAATCAGTCGTTGCATCTCCTCATCGAAATGCCCGTATTCAGTATCGGTAACGACGAATACACCGTGGTCGCCAAGCGGAACCATCAATGTCTGTTTGGCCTCTGTCTCCGGGTAGGCCAGTTGTTCGGAGTTGTGCACATCGGCAAACAACTTCGTCTCACCATCGATATAGCTCTGCCAGACGAGCGAGTCAGGGTATCCCGGACCGAAGGTTGTTTGGTCGCCGTAGAACTCGTGTAATGCGTCGGTCGCGGCTGCTGTCCGGAGGACGTTTTCGTCGTCGTCAAAGAGGAATATGCCGATACCACCCGGCCGAAGTACTTCAGCTGCAGTACTCACTACGACGCGGCTGACGGCCCACCGCGATTCCGCAGCGAGCAAATCCTGTGTCGCCTCGTACAGCGCGGTTAGCGTCTGCTCTCGCTCACGACTTTCGACCGCTGAGATGGCGTAGCCAACGACCTCGCCAAGTTCGTCTAAGACATCAATCTCTCGCTCGCTGAATGCACTCACATTCTCCGAGTAGACGGTAATCACACCGTACGTACGCTCCCCATAACTGATTGGAATCGCGGCAATCGAACCGAGATTCATTTCAACCGCAAGCGAGTCGAACCCTTGTGGGATTGCTGCATCAGGGGATTGCAGGTTTTGAATAACTTGTGTGTGGCCTGTTGCAAGTGCACCGTATGCTGGGCATGTTTCGGCTGTTGCTCCTTTGATTGGCAGGGCATTCTCCAAGAGCGGCGTCACCGATGAGTTCCTCTCACCGAGTATAAGTTCGTCATCTGTCGTCTTTCGGAACGCGATGACGTGCTGATACCACCCGGACGACGATAGATTGTCACAGACAGCGGCCTCAATCTCTTCTCGTGAGGTGGATTCGAGCAACGCCTTGTCCACCTCTCGAATGATATGGTTCAGCCGGTCAAGCTGTGCAAGTTCGTTTCGCTGGGCTTTGAGCCGTTCTTCACGGTTGACGCGTTCGGTGATATCATCGAATGCGATGACAACTCGGCTCAGTTCATCGTCATCGAACAGCGGAACCCCATCAGCGTTAAGGATAATTTCTTCTCCTGATGGATGTCTCACACAAACCTCCCAATCATAAACTGGTTCACCAGTCCGTTCAATGCGGTTAAACGGCAGCTCTGACCGATGACTGGCCTCCCCACTCGCCGTAAATAGGGTTACTTCCGGTGGGTGTGGGTCAGCGTTCAAAAGTATCTCATGGTCGATATCCAGAATCTCCGATGCCTGTTCGTTTGCTCGAATAATTTCCCCGTCAGCATTGTGGACGACAATACCGACCGGACTCGTTTCGAGAATTCGTTCGACAAGGTCCCGTTCGTTTTGCAGCGCTTGTTCGCGCTGTTTCCGTTCGTGAATATCTTTGAATACGCCGCGGATACCCACTCGGTCACCGTTCTCGACGATGAGTTCACCAGACAGTTGGAACCAGCGTAACTCCCCATCACCGGTTCGAATGCGGATTTCCATATCTTCCATCGGCTCCCCGTTCTGTACCGCTCTGTATCCTTTCTGGACGCGTTTTTTATCCTCCGGGTGATACCGCTCCATTATTTTCTCAAGCGTCGGCTCATACGACTGTGGCAAGTTTAACAGCGAATAAACCTCATCAGTCCAGCGTAGGGTATCATCCTCAAAGAGCAGTTCCCAGCCCCCAACGGCAGCCACCTCGTGTGTCTGCTGGACGAACTCTCGCTGGCGTTCGAGTTCGTTCTCCCGCTCTTTGTGTCTGGTAACGTCCTGCATAATCCCGACGATTCTGGTGAGCGATTCCTGTTCGTAGACGGCAAACCACTGCTCGCGGACCCATCTAACGGCCCCATCCGCGCCGAGGAGTCGGAACTCCTCATCATAAGCGTCCGGGGTTATACGGTTTTGCTGTCGTGTTTCCTGTATCCGCTCTCTGTCGTCCGGGTGAATCCGTTCAAAGAGCGGTGATTCAGTATCGAAAATGTGTGTCGGTCGCTGTCCGAGAATATCCGCTGATGCGGTGCTGGCAAATTCAATTTCACCTGATGGTTGTGCGACCCAGAAAGCAGCAGTGAGATTCTCGCTCAGATACCGAAGGAGTTCATCGCGCTCTTCTAACCGTTGGTCGTCAACGTGTTTACGGCGTTCGTCCACACCCGGATTGGTGCTCGAATCGGTTTGCCAACTGTTGGCCGCCAGTACCGTCTCAAGCCGCCGGTGTAACACTGCCGGAGTCGTTTTCGAAGGAGTGGACTGGATAATATCAGTCACACCAGCCTCAAATAGACGGTCAATCGTCGCGGGTTGGTCCGTTCCAACGAAGGCAACCAGTGGGACGGTTGTCTGCTCACTAAGTTTCCGCACTGAATCAACGACACTGTCGCTCCCTTCACTCGCATCTACGAGGATACACTCCGTCTCTGTCGACAGCAAGTCCAAAACGCCGTGAGCGCTGGTGGCTGTCAAAACTGACCCGGCAGAATCAAGACATTCAACTGGTGTCTCAGTTCCCTCTACCGTTGTCAAAAAAACCAGCGAGGACTGCGATGATGAGGTGTGCATAGGTTGTTTACTCAGAGTCCATTTTGTTGGGATATACGGGAGGAGTGCATAGAACGATTCCGGCTATTTATTGGGGATTTTCCCTGGGAGCAGATACTGCTCAGAATAAAGACAATCGATAGGCAGCGTATAAAGCCACCATGGTGAACCAAGGGAGCGCCACTCATTATCAACATTCGGGATAGCTAACAAGTAGAAGCTTACGGATTGAATGTCTTCTGGTGTATAGCTGTATTCCGCTTTCGGGTGTCGGGCAAGATAGTCCATTGTAGTGCATCTTGTCAATCAGTATCAATCGAAACTGTCAACCAACGGCTTTGGGTAATCCGTGGCGAGTGTGACATCCTGATTTGTTTCAGTCTCAGCCAGTTCCCAGGGACGGTGTCGTTTCTCCGGAGGAAGCGGCTTCAGCGCAGGTATCCAGTGAGCAACGTACTCTCCATCCGGGTCATACCGGTCCGCTTGCGCCAAGATATCGAATTTCCGGTCGCGTGAATCGTTCCCCACGCCTGCAATGTACGCCCAGTTGCCGTAATTAACAGCAGGGTCAAAATCAATCAGCATCGTTTCGAAATATGCGGCTCCTTTGCGCCAGTCGATACGCAAATCGTTTGCCAAAAATGATGCCACAATCTGTCTGGCTCGGTTTGAGAGATAGCCCGTCTGGTTGAGTTCGCGCATGCCAGCATCGACAAACGGGATTCCCGTGTTACCGGATTTCCATCGCTTGAAGGCATCTGGGTCATCTCTCCACGCAATTGTTCGCCTACGGATGCCACCGCGGTCGAAAAATTGTGCCCCGTGTTTGGCGAACTGAAACTGAAAGAAATCTCGCCAGAGCAGCTCGAAAAGCAGCCAGTACGTCGAGTCATTTGCCACCCGCTGAGATTCATACCGTTTTACTTCTGCGTGAACGTACCGAGGAGAGAGACAGCCCTGATTCAGCCACGGCGAGAGCTTCGAGGAATAATCTTTTCCCAGCAGTCCGTTTCGTGTCTCTTTGTACTCTTTCAGTGCATCAGCTTTCCAGATATACTCATCTAACCGGTCAATTCCGGCCTGCTCCCCGCCTGAGAGCGTCATGGCTGCCCGCTCTGATTCCGGTGGCTGTGACAGGCCAAGCGCTTCGAGTGATGGTATCTCGCCCGGTTTGATATCCGGATGGGGTGGAATCGAGGGACGTTTGAGTGGCTTTTGTACGACACCATTTGCCTCTACTTGCTTCCTGAATGTGGTATACGTATCCGGTATTTCTGACATTCCCATCGGCAGGTCCTCCGGGTGATAGAGGGTGTGTCCCCAGATTCTTTCGAACGCAACACCCTGTTCGCTCAGACGTTCTCTGACTCGCTCTTCGCGTTCTTGCTCCTCGGGAGTTGGATAGGTATGTGCGTAGACCGACGTTATTCCGTACTCTTCGGCTAATTCAGCGAGAACCGTTGCTGGGTCACCGGTTCGGACGGCGAGTGTACACCATAGCTCGTTCAACTCGTTTCGAAGGTCTGTCACTGCTTCACGGATGAACTGTGCTCGAAATGGTCCGGTCTTTTGATATCGGAACGAATGCTCCCCACCGAACTCCGCTGACCCGTATTTCTCCGGGTCAAACACGTACACTGGAAGCAGTTCGTCCGCTGTTGCAGCCTCGACAAGTGCCCGGTTATCACGGATTCGAAGGTCGCGGCGAAACCAGACGATAGCTCGTTCCGTCATAGCGTTCCTGCCTCCGATTGCTTTCGAATATCGGTCACTCGCTGCTCGATTGCGTCAAGGTCTTTCTTGTCGACGTGACTATACATCAATCCCATGCGGTGATTACTCCGCAGCGTTTCCTCGTTGCGCGCCAGAAAATCCCAGTAGAGCGCGTTAAACGGACAGGCGTCTGGACCGGTCGTTTTGTTCTTTTCATACTGACAGTCTCCACAGTAATCGCTCATCTTGTCGATGTAGTTCGCAGATGAGGCGTAGGGTTTCGTCGCAAACGCGCCGGCCCCATACAACCCCATCTCGATAACATTCGGGGTTGTGACCCAGTGAAAGGCATCGACGTAGGCCGCGTGGAACCAGCGATTTAGTTGCGCGGGTTCGACACCGTAGATGAGTGCGAAGTTTGAAAGTACCATCAATCGCTCGATATGGTGGCTATATCCTCGCGTTCTGACGCCGTCGATAACGTCGGACAGACACGCCATCTCCGTGTCGCCGGTCCAGTACCAGTCGGGAAGGTTGGCTGAAGCCCCAAGCTGGTTGGCCGTTGCAAGGTCCGGCATCGTCTCCATGTACACCCCACGGAGGAACTCTCGCCAACCGAGAACTTGCCGGACAAACCCTTCGGCACTGTGGAGGGGAACATCTGGATTCGATTCGTACTCTGCAATCACTGCCTCGATGACTTCAGTCGGATGTAACAGTCCGATATTGAGTGAGGTTGAAAGCAAGGAATGGTGCATCGCCCACTCATCTTGTAACATGGCATCCTGATATGGGCCGAATGCCGCTAGTCGGTTCTTCACAAACTGTTCGAGCGCATCGACAGCTTGTTTACGAGTTATCGGCCAGAAAAAGTCATCAGGGTCCGCCCAGTCACCGCCGTACGGCTTGCTGTCATATCCACCCGAAAACTCATCATGCACCCACTGCTTTACTGCCGCTGTTTGTTCGTCAGGCTCGTATGCTGGCGGCGCTGGTGGTTCATATTCGTCGCTGGGCACCTCTCTATTTTTCTCGTCGTAGTTCCAGTCCCCACCAACCGGCTCCCCGTTTTTCATCAAATAGCCAGTCTTCCGGCGCATGAACCGGTAAAACTGCTCTTGACGATAGGGTTGTGACCGGCTGTCTGCCCACTCGGAAAACTCCTCGCGAGAACAGAGAAACAGCTCGTTTTCAACGATATGAAGTGAGCCGCTTTCGCTTTCGATGAGCTCACGAAACCTCTCCTTGGCCCCGGCGGATGCAGGCTCCATCAGTACGAGTTCGTCGCCAGGAAACTGTTCGAAATACTGAGCCAGTCCGTCGGCAAAACTCGATGCAGTGATGTAAACCACCTCTCGACCTGCGTTACGGAGGGCATCGCGATAGGCACGCATGGCTCCAAAAATGAGCGTAAGTTTGTGTGGATGGTATGGGAGACGGCGGGCAAAATTTTCCGATTCGATGAGGAGGATACGCTCGTCAGGCGAATGTGCAACTGGACCGTGCTGACAGGTAAGCTGGTTGCCCAGCACAAATATTGTCATGAACACCCACTCCGGTGTGGTCCTCGCTGGACGTTGCTGACTCGCATGAGTATATCCTATGCTTGGTCTCGACCAAACATGTGGGATGTACCTAACAAGTGAGGAAACAGCTGTTTTCGATATGGTGTGTTGTCTGCTCAATTACCGGTAGTATCTGCTTCTATTCGGCATGGTCGTCTTGGCAGCCAGTTTAGTTTCTCTTCGCTGCCTACGACGGTATCTGTTGTTGTCTTCGGCTTCATCTATGGTGTGTGGCTTGTCCCTGTGGAGCTTCCCAGTTGGTTGTGTAATAAATGTGACTAAATTACTAATCTCTGGCACTTTCTGGCGTTCGCAAAAGCAGTAGGAATTTCCGGTATCATGCACAGAGACGAACCTTGATAGCTTTGGTTAATACTGGTTATAAGGCGTTCTAGAGCGGCCAAGTCGCTATTTTCTCTTTGAAATATCCGACAGCTATGCTGAGAGACGACGGTAAAGATGTGTCCTACCGGTGGCCCTACTATAGTGGGGTATCTAATCTGAT
>LKNH01000017.1 GCA_001564135.1 Halobacteriaceae archaeon Tc-Br11_E2g27
AGTCTTTCATGGAGCGGGTCGAGAAGATGTTGACGCCCTGATGCTGGGAACCGGACGCCCGTTTGTCATTGAGGTAGACGAGCCACGGAAACGGGCTATCGACACAGACGCGCTCGAACAACAAATCAACGAGGGATGTGAAGGGAAAATAGAAGTTGAAGGATTGCGCAGGGCGACCTACGAGATGGTCGAGCGCGTGAAAGAACACGATGCGAGCAAAGAGTACCGGATGGCTGTGGAGTTTGGTGAACCAGTTTCGGCGGATGAACTGGAGGATGCACTCAGAGAGCTTACTGGAGCAACGATTGAACAGGATACCCCACAACGAGTCTCACACCGGCGTGCTGCGAAAACGCGAGTACGAGAGGTGTATGATGCGTCTGGCTCGCTGGATGAAAACGCTGAGGAATCAACCAACGCGACTATCGAGGTCCACGGTGCGGGTGGACTCTACGTCAAAGAGTTAGTGAGTAGCGATGAGGGACGAACCAAACCAAGTCTCTCGGGGTTGTTGGGTGTCGATGCCGTTGTGACGGCCCTTGATGTGTTGGCTGTCGAGGGAGAAGAAGAATCATTCGAGCAAGAGGAGTTCTTTCTGGAGCCTTAATCCGTAGTGCGAACACAACCGACGGCAAAATGGCGGAGGATTTTTATCAGGCCTTACAATATATCTGCCAGTGACTAACAGACAGATAGGCGTACGGTGGGTGGTGGTAGGTTGTCTACTAATCATACTCTGTGGTGGGATTGCGGTAGGGGCGGATTCCACACAGTCATATTCTGACTCAGAAATCGTTGTCGATGATACCGATGTCATCGAGGTTCAATCGCTCGTGAGCGACCCGCGCGAAGGAGATACAGCAAGTTATGAACTCACGTACTACCTTGGAGATGACATCACAGAATTACAGATTACGCTCCCGGAGACCGATGGTGACCCTGGCGATGGGTTTACCGAAGTAAGTGAGAACATCTTTGAATGGGATGGTGAAACAACGGAACCCGTACTCGAAGTTGACCAGTCGGTTGACCAGTCAGCCGCAGGCCATGACGGACTAGACTTTGCTGGGACTGACGACTGGGCGCTCGTGGGAGCGGTTTCGACGGTAGCGGAGTTCAGGGGGTTCGGTGATGGAGCTGACTTTTCGTTCGACCGGACGATTGAGCATGAGTTTGAGGGTATTGCTGGCGATGAAATGGCATATGTCGGCCCCTACGAGAGCGAAATTGTTGAGACTGAATCAGGGGAGATACGGGTTATAACAGCTGACGAAACGACTCCGCCGCGTTCCACTAAAGAGGTGGGGGAAATCCTGTCAGAGACTGCGGAGCAGTTTCATATAACTAACCGGCGCGATGCACTTCATGCCTACATCGTTACTGACCCGATTCGACTTGGGGGTCTGGCGACTGGTGGCAATGCTGACTTCTGGGTCCACGAAGACAGCCTAGACTCTCCACGAACCACGCTCTGGCACGAATACGTCCACTCACAACAGCATTTCCGACCGGAAAGTGACGTTTCCTGGACAATCGAAGCCGAAGCGGATTACTATGCATACTTGTTGGCCATGAAACAGGGAGAAATCGAGTATCACGACTTTTATTCAGCGCTTGAAGGTGCCGATGAGACACATTCGGATGCCATCTTGGCTGAGCCAGGAACATGGGCCGACGAACCTGTCGATTACGAACTGGGCGCACTGACACTCGCGGCGCTCGACAGCGAAATTAGAGAAGCATCTGCGGGGACAGACACCTACAAGGATGTGATGGAGACAAAAAACGAGGAGGGAGGTGACCCAGTGATGCAAAGCGGGACCGTAAGTGACTCAGAGTTCGAATCGTTCGTGACCGAAGCAGCACGGACCGATATGAGTCAGTTCTTCACCTCATATATCCGCTCTGAACCCGATTCGTTGATAGTTCCAGGACCCGAGACGTATGAAGTTGAACCGACTGGTTCAGCACTAACCATCGAAACGACGGATACCGTCCTCGGTGCAGCAACTGAGGAAAGCATCGAATTTACAATTACCAACGCTGGCGATGGAACGAGCATTGCCCCGTTCGTAACCGTTGACGCTCCCGAGGAACTGAGTGATGGTCAACTTGGAGTCAACACCAACGCCGGTGTTGCAAGCGAAGTGACAACAGTTGAGGGGGGCTGGGCAGTTGACCATCTCGAACCGGGTGAATCCGTTGTCGTCGAATACCTCTTCGATGCGCCTGCTGACGAATCCGCAGAACCTGAACAAATTGACGCGCTCGTTACCGACCGAGGCGGCGAGTCCGCAGCAACCAGTTCCGAACTGGAGGTTGTTGACGCCCCGGAGATATCAATTGACGGGCCAGATGTGATTGCTGCTGGAGAGTCCGTAACGTTCGAAGCGACCAAAGAATCAACAGACCAGGATATCATCTCGTATAGGTGGGAAGTGACTGGACCAGTCGATGAAACAATCGAAACGGACGGCCCTGAGTTTAGCTATGAGTTTACCGAACCTGGTGAGTACACGGTTGTGTTGACCACGGAGAATGCAGATGGCGCGACAGCAACCACAACGAGAGAACTGCTTGTCAACGACCAGCCAACGGTCACCATAGATGCTCCTGACGAGGTATCGACAGGTGAAGAGTTTCTTGCGGAGGCGGAGGTGACAAACGAGTTTGGCTCCTATGACCTCGAGTGGGAAGCAAATGGGCTTGATGCCACGAGGGAGCGGGTCAAATTCACGTTTACATCTGATGGAGAGCGAGAGCTGTCAGTGACGGTGACAGATGAATACGGCGAAAGTACGACAGAGTCGACGACGGTTATCGTCGGTGACCCGGATGAAAGCGACGGCATCCAGGAAGAAATCACGGATGCGTTTGGACCGGGAATGGGGGTACCTGCTGCTCTTCTGGCGCTGGGAATTCTTTTACTGGGGTTGCGAACTCGTCGATAACCCAATATTCCTTGCAGGCTGTCCGACAAACATTTATTCGGATAGACCACGGGTGTCCGAGTAATGCATGTTGGCGTTGATGAGGCCGGGAAAGGACCGGTCATCGGGTCCATGTTTGCTGCCGCAGTGCTCGCTGACCCGGCGGAGCTTCCCGAGGGGATTAAAGACTCGAAGCAACTGTCACAAGACCGCCGTGAAGAACTCGCACAGGCTATCCGAGAGGCTGCAGTTGCCGTTGCTGTTACGGAAATTCCAGTTGAACGAATCGATGACCCAGAAGAGAATATGAACGAACTGACGGTCTCGGCCCAGGCCGAAGCGGCCTCTCAAATCATCTCCGAAGGAGATACGGGATATCTGGATGCAGGTGATACCAACGCTGTTCGGTTTGAGAAGCGAGTGGAGGCTGCCGTTTCAGAGGACGTTGACCTCAGAGCCGAACACAAGGCTGATGAAACGTATCCAATCGTTGGCGCAGCAAGCATCATTGCGAAGGTCGCCCGGGAAGCACACGTCAACGCGCTCGCTGCCCAGTACGGCGAGATTGGCAGCGGCTACCCCAGCGACGAGTCAACACGCCAATTTTTGCGGAAGTATGTCGACCAGTATGGGACGTTACCGCCGTGTGCACGGCGGTCATGGCAGACGAGTAAAGACATTCTGGCCGCACAGGACCAGCTATCGCTCACCGAATTTTAAGCAGGTGTTTTCCTTGGACAGAAGGGCTTCAATCTCACGAGCAGTCTCCTCGACACGTTCGGTATCGGCAGCGCGGAACTCGGCGGCAAGTTGATTCGCAGCAGTCAGTTGCTCATTGGCTCGGACTCTCGCGTTCTCTGCTTTTTCTTCCCGTCCGGCGTTCTGGTGTGTCGCCGCACGTGAGGCGAGTGACAGAGCGTACTCACAGCGTGCGGTCGTTAACTCGCAGATAACCTCTTGGATATCTGTTCGAAGCGACTCCCTGTCGCCTGCAAATTCAAAGTCAGCTCCCCAGCCCGCCGTCAGCGCATCACGGTAATGTTCAAAGGCCTCCTGTAACGTTTCGACACGGACATCTTGGCGCTCAGTGTTATCAGCGCGTTCAAGGGTCTGTTTTGCCTGTGCAAGCGGTTGAACCCGAACGCTCTCAATCGAATTTTCGACCTGTTTCAGCCGGGATTCGATAACCGATGGTTCGTCGATTGATGCCCGCCGAGCAAGCATTTGGGCGTTTTCGAGATGATCACGCGCTTTCCAAAACTGCTTGGCAGCCGTTGTATAATCCCGTGACTCAACGCGTTGTTCAGCCTGTGACATAAGCGTCGAAGCCCGAGCAACTCGTGCGTGCATTTCGGTCCGGTGCAGTTCAATAGCCGACGACTTGGTCCGGGCTGTTAGCGCTGGAAGCCCCTGAATATCGAGCTCATCAGTGGTCTGCTCGATACGGTCGTACGCTCTTGTTAGATGGTTCTCGACGGCTGTTCGCTTCGCTCTGACTTCGCCGAGTTCGCCTTTCTCGATTGCCTCACCAACGGCAGGGATTTTCTCGCTGGCCGATTCAAGCTGAGAAACCGCAAATTGCCAACAGTCACTTAACGGAACAAGCGACGACACAGCGGCACTCAATCTCGTTGAGTCCTGTATCTTGAGCTGATACCTTCCGGATGGCCACACCTCGACGGTCAACGTCGAACGAAGTAACCCGTCATCGACACCAACATCCTTTATATCGATATACGAAACGCCTCTGACGAGCGTCTCTTTCGCAGAAACTACCGCAAACAATAGCTTTCGGTCAGTCAGCACAACAAGGGTTCCTGCCGGTCCATCGACGGTAAGGCGCTCGGTTTCTCCATCTTTTTCGATGTTAATATACTGCGTTTTTCCGAGCAGATGTCGGTGAACAAACTCGTCCGACTCGAGGTGTGACTCGACGGCATCAATCATTGCATCAGCTTTGGGTGCTGACTGGTCTCCTGAAAAGAGCCGTCTGCGCAACGTCCCTACCCTGTTGGCCATATTCCTTTTACTAGCTGCAACCTCCTCCCAAATAATCATTTCTGAGACTCTAACTATCAATACTGATACCGCCCCAGAATCTGGCTAGACCGGAGTCACCACCAAATGACTTTGATGCTGGGCCGAGAGAACAGGGTATGCACCAGGCGATTGAGACGAAGAAGTTTGGTGAGCTTTCCGTCTCGGCTGAGACCGCACTGACGCTTTACCGTGATATGCTCCGTGCCCGGCGCTTTGACGAGCGGGCTGTATCGTTACAGCGCCAGGGGTGGATGAGCAGTTATCCACCGTTTCGTGGTCAGGAAGCGTCACAAATTGGGGCCGCACACGCAGTTGAGTCCAACGATTGGCTTTTTCCGACCTATCGCTCAAACGCTCTGCAGCTTGCTCGCGGTGTTCCGATGAGCGATATTCTTCTGTTTCGATTGGGTTACCCCGAGTTTGCGTCGGGTCACAACCTCTCTCATTTTCCACAGGCGATTCCAATCGCCACACAGCTTCCCCATGCTGTTGGCACGGGGATGGCAATGAACTACGTTAATGACGATGCAGCAGTCTGCTGTTACTTGGGCGACGGTGCTACTTCTGAAGGTGATTTTCACGAGGCGATGAACATGGCAGGGGTGTTCGAGACGCCGACGGTGTTTTTCTGTGAGAACAACGGCTGGGCTATCTCGCTTCCTCGACACCGACAGACTGCAAGCAAGACAATCGCACAGAAAGCAGATGCATACGGCTTTACTGGAGTCCAGGTTGATGGTAATGACCCGATAGCAGTGATGGAGGTTGTCTCCGATGCGCTTGAATCTGCACGAGCGGGCGAGCCAGTAATTGTAGAAAGTCTGACATACCGACAGGGAGCCCATTCGACGAGCGACGACCCGGAGCGCTACGAGCAGAGTCAGGAAACACTCCCCGAGTGGCGGACGAAAGACCCACTTCACCGGTTCGAACGGTATCTCCGAACCCATGACGTGATGGATGCTAGTGACAAGGAGCGGTTCGAGAGCGAAATTGAGGCGGAACTTGAAGAAGCAAAAAGTGTTGCTGAAACCCAAGCCGACGTGGACCCGGATGACATTTTCGACAACGTATATGCCGAACGGTCACCACGACAACGACAGCAGCAAAAACAAGTAGAGCGGGATTATTCCACCAACTGATACCACCTATTCCAGGTCGGTAATGTCGTTCAGTGGCCTCGATATGTGGAAACATTCACTTACCTACCAGCCTATATTCGACTATGGATGACCCGCGACTATCGCGGAGGCGGATGCTCGCAGGCACTGGACTCGCTCTCTCTGTTGGGGTTGCTGGCTGTGCGGTAAGTGCACCGGAAGTCACTGACAATGGCGAACCGGAGCCAACATCCGGATTTCCGGACGAGTTTGCCGACCCACCGGAAGACCTAGCAGAACCTCCCGCTGACTCTGAACTCACTGAAGTGTATCGTGCTGCTGTCAAATCGGTTGCTGCAGTTCGTCTTGAGGAGATGGGCCAAACTGGTGCTGGAACTGCCTGGGTATATGATGACGAGTATCTTGTCACGAACGAACACGTTGTTCGAGAGGCGGAGGACCCTTTTGTCTGGTTTACCGATAACGGCTGGCGTGAAGCGTCAGTTGTAGGGACTGACTTACACAGCGACCTTGCAGTTCTGGAGGTTGTTGAAGGGAAACCCGATGATATCTCGGCATTACCGCTTGCGGAGAGTCCACCCCCAGTTGGAACGCCGGTTGCTGCAATTGGGAACCCATTTGAACTCACTGGTTCGTTTACGACAGGTGTCATCAGCGGCCGGGATAGGACAATCGAGATTCCCGGCAGAGATTTCTCGATAGCCGACGGTGTCCAAACCGATGCAGCACTCAACCCCGGAAACAGTGGCGGGCCGCTTATCACCTACGATGGGGAGGTTGTTGGTGTTGTCAGCGCTGGACAGGGGGAAAATATCGGGTTTGCTATCTCTGCGGCAATGACCAACCGTGTCGTTCCGTCGCTGATTGAAGATGGAACATACGAACACTCCTATCTCGGCATCCTTTCTGTCGATGTAACCCCTGATATTATCGAAGCGAACGACCTTGGCGACGTGACGTGGGGTGTGTATGTCAACGAAGTCCTTCCCACAGGGCCATCAAGCGGTGCCCTACAGGAAACCACGGACACGACAACGGTGCGTGGTGCAACTGTTCCTGTCGGCGGCGATGTCATTGTCGGCCTTGACGACTGGGAGATTCAGACGGGTGAGAGACTTTCGGCATTTCTTGCGCTCGAAACAGAGCCCGGACAGACAATCGATGTGACGGTTATCCGGGATGGTCAAGAAGTTGTTGAGGAAGTAACCTTGGAACGCCGACCTGAGGGCGGAATCTAGACGCGAAAATGCTATAGCGGTGGGTGAAACAAGGCGGTGGGTATAGGAGCCTTCAGCCAGTATAGGTGAGTATGTCTCATGAATACGACGACACGACATCCACGGATTCGAAACTGAGCGCGAAGAAACTCTCTGCCCTTGGTGGATTTATTGGGACGGTTCTCGGTTCGCGGCGGAGTAAGCTGGGTGCGGTTGTCGGCGGAGTCATTGGCGGGACAATCGGCTATGTCGCGGGGAATGCATTTGGCTCAGCAGAGACGGACTCTCCAGCAATTGCTACTGACGAGGAGCCTGTTGTTGTCACCGTTGCTGACGACGAGGATGAATCAGAAGCTGAGGAAGAGGTGACCGGAGACGATGCTGAGGCTGATGAAGCCGACACGGATGATGCGTAGGCGGATGAATGCGTGAGTTGAATGTACGCCTATGGCGCTCTCTCGGACCGCGTAATTGCAGTTACTAGAGAGCGACTGTCACACTGTGCACAGACTACTGATTGGCTAGCGGTGGAGCGGCTTACGGATACGCAGGTCACGTGTCTTGGGGCGAGCCCGGAACGCCCGGAGCAGGTTTTTGTCGGCACCGACGAATCAGGTATTCAGCGTAGCCGCGACGGTGGCAAGACATTCGAGCGTGTCAGTGATATCACCGACCGTATTACAGCCCTTTCAGTTAGCCCTCACAATCCCAATGAAATCTGGGCCGGGACGGAACCAAGTGCAGTCTATCAGTCTGACGATGGGGGCGACAGTTGGCAGGCTTGTGCTCCGCTTTTGGAACTCGATACCGCTGACCGCTGGTCGTTTCCACCCCGTCCCCAGACACATCATGTTCGATGGCTTGCACACCATCCAGAGCAGGACGAAACCGTGTATGTTGCTATCGAGGCTGGAGCGTTCGTGAAAACGACAGATGGTGGCGACAGTTGGGTTGACCATCCTGAGGGTGCTCGGCTGGATAACCACACGCTGGCGACCCATCCGAATGTCCCTGACCGTGTGTATACTGCTGCCGGCGATGGGTACGCCGAATCCGACGATGCCGGGCGAACGTGGACCTACCCGCAGGATGGCCTTGAGCATACCTATGTCTGGGGGCTTGCTGTCGGCCCCGAAAACCCAGAGACAGTTGTTGTTTCGGCAGCTGACGGCGCACGACGCGCTCATCGCACCGAAACAGCAGAGTCGTACATCTACCGATGGGTAGGCGATGGCTGGACAGTGTCAATGGATGGCCTTCCGCAACCTGAAGGAACAACACGTTCAGTTCTCGCCGCTGGTTCAATTCCTGGCGAACTGCTTGCTCTGAACAACCATGGACTCTTTCGAACGCTCGATGGGGCACGCTCATGGAGAGAGCTTCCGATTGAATTTGAAGGAGATGCCGTTGCACGCGGTCTGGCCGTAGTCGGCTGATTGTCAGTTCAGACCAGTACAGTATTGCCATTCTGCCGTAATCATCCAGTATGGATGAGGGAGTTACTGAGCGGCTGGCTGCTATTCGACAGGAGGGCAAGTCATATTTTGATGATGTCAACCCTGCTCACGACTGGTTCCATGTTGAGCGCGTGTACACGTTGGGAGAATCGCTTGCCAGAGCAGAAGAGGCAGACATCGAAACAGTTCGTCTTGCAGCACTATTACACGATATCGGCCGGAAAGCAGAGGATGAAGGTCGGATAGAAAATCACGCTGAGTGGGGCGCTGAAACTGCTGCCGAGATTCTTGACCGGGAGGGATACAGTACCGAGCGAATAACCGCTGTAAGCCACTGTATCCGCGCTCATCGTTATTCGGCTGCACCCGAGCCGAGGACAATCGAAGCGAAAGTGCTCTCCGATGCAGATAATCTTGATGCGCTGGGTGCCATTGGCGTTGCTCGGACGTTCACCTACGGAGCTCAACACAATTCGCCGATTGTCGACCCTGAACTCCCACCTGAATCCGATAGCTCCCCTGCTGGAGAAACGTCGGTAAACCACCTGCATAAGAAGATATTACAGCTCCCTGACCGGATGTACACTGAGGCCGGTCTGAACCGTGCAAAGGACCGCCATGAATTCGTCCAGGCATATCTCAATCAACTCAACGGGGAAATCCGTGCAGAGCGGTAACAGACAACCTAGCCCTCGGCGGCGTTGAGAAACCGGGATAGCAGTTGTCGCCCTAATTCCTTATCGAGCGGTTCATTTGCATTTCCGCAGTGCGGTGACTGGATACAGGCGGGACAGCCAGCCTCACACGGGCAAGCAGACAGTAACTCGTGTGTTTCCGTCACGAGTGCATCAATACGCTCGTATCCTGTTTTCGAAAGCCCGACACCGCCGGGATAACCATCATAGATGAAGATGGTACTCTGGTCAGTGTGCGGGTGCAAGGGAGTTGAGAGGCCGCCGATATCGCGTCGGTCACAAACCAACTGGAGCGGAAACAGCGAAATCATCGCATGCTCGACGGCGTGAATCGAACCCGGAAAACTCCCATCAGCCGCAAGCAACTCTGCTCGAAGGCTGTCAGGAACGGTATAATACAGTGCACTCGTGTCGAGGGTTGTTTCGGGTAACGAAAGGGATTTTTGTCCAATCAGTTCTCCCGACCGACTATCTCGGCGTTCGAATCCAGTTATCTGTTTCCGCATAGTGACATCTGCAAACCGGACACGAATGTCGTCATTCGTCGCAAGTTGCCGTTCGCTATGGTCTTTCTCGACGGTAATATCTTTCTCGTGGAGGGTTTGCGTGTAGTAATCAGCCCGGGATGGGCCGAGTTCCGCAACGTCGTAATCGAGGTCCAGTTGGACGACCTCATAGGTTCGGCCCTGATGGTGGTAGATTGCGCCGGGATGGGCATCCCGAAGTGCATCCTCGAAGGGGAGTCGACCGATGACTTCCTCACGCTGCCTGTCTTTCAACGTAATTTCACGGTCACTTATCGTTCGCAGACTCATCTCATGCTGTGGGCTCCCACCGCCATCATAGAGCCAGCGGATACCAGCGTCTGTCGACCGACGTGAGAGGGTTCCTGTCGATTCAAGCTCTCCCACAGTGGCGGGGAACGATTCGCCGAATCGTTCTCTGTCTTCGGGAGTGAGCCATGATTCCGTCGCCGCTGCTGTTACATGTGCTGGAAGCAACTGGTTATTTTCCGGGTTTGCGACGGCTTGTTCCGGGTCGCCGTCAAAAAAGGACTCGGGATTGCGCATCATATACTGGTCGAGTTGGTCCTCGCCTGCGACAAGGACAACAAGACTCGGGTCGGTTCCACGGCCAGCACGGCCCGCTTGTTGCCAGGTAGCCATCCGTGTCCCCGGATACCCATCAAGGATGACCGCATCCAGCCCGCCGATATCGACGCCGAGTTCGAGAGCATTGGTGCTCCAGACGCCACGGAGGTCCCCGGAATGCAGGTCTGTTTCGAGTTGCTGTCGACGCTCGTTCGATAATGCTGCCTGATAGGCCCCGACTTTGTCCGCAAGCTCTCGTTCACCTCTGCTCCGGAGTTCGCGGGCGCTTGCGCTGGCATACCGCTCTGCAGTCTGTCGGGCGCGCGTAAACACTGCTGTCTGGAGTCCTCGACTCACTAGATCGACAAACAACCGTTTGCTTTCGGTATGGTTCGAGCGACGCTGGCCATGTCCCTGTTGCCCGTTGCCATATTCGGGAGGATTCCAGAATAGCCAGTGTCTTGGTCCAGTCGCGCTTGTATCCTCTCGAACCAACCGAAAACGGTCCTGTGGCTGTGCTGTAACTCGTGACGCATGTTCGATAGGGTTGGCAATGGTGGCTGAACAACAGAGATACTGCGGGTTGCTGTCGAACTGGTTACAGATTCGGGCAAGCCGGCGCATGACGAGACCAACATGACTCCCGAACACACCGCGGTACTCGTGTACTTCATCAAGAATGACGAGGTCGAGGTTCGAAAAAAACCAGTCCCAGAGTCGCCGAGCGTGCGGAAGCAATCCAAAATGCAGCATATCGGGGGTCGTCAACAGAATGCTCGGTCGGCGGTCACGAACTGATCGCTTTTCGGATTTCGAGAGTCGTCCGGTATACTGTGCGACGTCAACTTGTTTACCAAAGCCCATCCCGTGAGCAAGGTCCTGCAGTGTCTCCTCCTGGTCGTTGATGAGTGCAACCTGTGGCGCGATATACAGCGTTGTGAGGCCATCATCAAGTGCCCGTTCGAGTGCCGGTATGGTGTAGGCGAGACTTTTGCCGCTGGCTGTCGGCGTTGCAAGAACCACATTTTCGTCGTTTCGAACCGCCTCGATAGCCGTGGCTTGGTGTTCATACAGTGTCTCGATCCCTCCGCTTTCGAGCGCGCTCTCGACTCGGGTATGGAGCGGTATCTCTCGGGTATGTGCCTCTCGACCGGGAGATGTCTGCTGTGTTTCAACCTGACCGTCGTAATATGGACGCTCGGTGAGCCAGTCGATGACCTCTTTCACATACTGCTGTTTGTCTGCTCGAAGCTAACGCTTTTTGATTTTGACAGCCATCCGTCTCGCACAATTGGACGGAAACAGATGAATAAGCTTGCTACCCCGGGTGGTGAGTCTGATACCGAAGGTATGTCCGGCGGTTTCAGTCCATCACAAATATCAGCCCGTAAATCCCGATGATGAGCACAAACAGGAACGAGAACATGCTCGCAAAGAGGAGACCAAGCACTCCGGTAATGATGAGCGCCCAAAAGAACTGCTTTTCGACGAACCCTTGGTTGTAATAATAGAGGGCCAGTGCAGCGACGCCAAGCGAAAGCAAAACACCGATAGTTCCAGTGACGACCAACATTTCTGGAGTCAAGCCAGCATCAAGGCCAACATCCTCCGCCTGCTCGATAAAGGTCTCTGGGGAGAAGACAAATGCCAGGCTTTCTAATAGGCCAAACACCGCAAAGACAACCGTTGCATAGACTGTCGTTAGACTCTCAGTTTGGTCGCTCTGTGCTTCAGATGGGTCGAGCGTCGCTCCACACTCGAAACAAAACGCATCCTCATCCTCAACTCGGGTCCCACATTTCGGACAGTAGCGCATGCGTAGGAACTCATAAGTGATGCTAATAAAAGGATATGACGAAAAAGAGATGCGGATATGTGCGAGAACAAGGTTGAACACTTATCACTTTGTCAGCGGTATACGTCAGTAATGATAGTCTCATTCGCTTTCTTCCGGGTATCGCCGATAAAACAACTCACTGACAGCGCACGGCTGCGATGACCACCGTTGACGAACTCTGGTATCTTGCAGATAGAGCCAGTCAGCAGGCTGAACAGACCTATCACCAGTTGACAGACCGCTATGACGACGTTATCGAATTCGAGACGACAAAGTACGTCTCCCGTCAACGGTTTCGGACCGTCGCTTCACGGATTGAACGGAACGGTGCACCCTATGGTGCGCACACCCTTGCCTATCAAACGAGTGGAGAGTTACTATTGGTGAGACACGAAGGGGTAGACCTCTGGGTGCTTCCAGGTGGGCAGGCAACAGATGCCGAGAGATTCAGGGACGCAGCAAGCCGCGAACTCCGAGAAGAGGCCGGTGTTGATGCAACATATCACGGATTGGGGATGCTCGGCCGGGTAACGTTCCATGCCGAAGAGCACTCCACCTGGGGTGTGTTGCCGTTGTTTGAGGCGAGGGTAGCGGACGAGAAACCGGAGGTGAACGACCCTGACGGTGAAATTTCCGACGCCCGCTGGTTCGATGAATTACCGCGAGATACCCGAGATAGAGAGCAGGTCATTGCCTGGCGTGAGCGATGTCTTGGTGAGTAAACCCCCGAGATGACTCCAATCACAAGGTGAGCGACACCTACTCATTTTCGTCAGGGCCGAACGACTTTCCCTCCCGTTGGTCGGCCCGCTTCCGTCTAATTGCTGCGCGTGCGTTCCCAGACTCGTAGCCGAATAGCACCGTCTCACAGTATTCATCGGCGACATCCATCGCATGCACAAGGTTGTCAATATCGATGTTAATCGCGTAGAGTTCGATACTGAACGGAGTCTCTAGCCTGTCGACAAATCCTTTGGCGATTACTTCGACCCAGTAAGTCGTTTCATAGGCCATATCGTAGATAGGAACAACAAACTCATCGACATACTCTGACAGTGCGTCGACGTTGATGCCGCTTCGCCGTTCGAGGTGGCCAGGGTATGGGTCGGGATAGAGCGTCATGTAGAGTTTCCCGGGGACGTGTTCTCGCGCTGTTGCAACGAACTCAGTGATAACACTCTCTCTCCATTCTTGGAACTCATCATAGTCGCTCGCTTCGAACTGTTCGGTACAGCGCTCACAGTGACAGTATTCCTCGCGGGGAAAGCCGATGTCGTCGAGTCTAACATCCGGGTTTGCGTTGGCTGCGTCATCAATCATCTCTAACAGCCCTTTTCGATACGTTTCGTTTGTGGGACAGATGTAATCCCAGTCGAAATATTTTCGCTCGCGGGTCGCTCGCTGTCCATCTTCGCTGAGAGGTGCGAGGGATGGGTCACCCTCGACAGCAGCGTTGTCACCAAAGCAGGATATCATATTCACTGCACCCTCGATAGGGGTCGTCGCCCGTCCGGTGACGTCCTTTGATTCAAAAAAGACGATATCGAACTCCGGCCAGGTTACTTCCTCTTCGTTTCGTGTAACGACACCGTACATACTGCTATCAATGGTCTGGAGATACCTATATCGTCCGACCTCATCCTGTCAAAGAGAACGGAAAGAAAATGGTTGGACACTGTACTGGCAAGGCGTGGTCAGTCTCGAATGACGACGAAGTAGACGAGTGCAATTGCGACCAGCGCCACGGCGACTTTGATTTTTGTAGACATCACTAGACGTTAGGACGTGTTGGGTAATAGTTTTTCTGGCACTTCTAACAAGATAGATATATCGCTCACGAGAATGCGGTGAGAAAAGAAACGTCTTTACCAGCCCTGGATAAATTATTGATGAGGGCTGGTAGCTCAGTCCGGCAGAGCGACGGACTCTTAATCCGTCGGTCGCGTGTTCAAATCGCGCCCAGCCCGCTTTTGTATCAAAATAGAAGTTAGCGCCGCGGATGGGTCTGCTTGCCAGCGAGTGCGTTCTGAGATTCCGTGAGAACAGTTGAAGGCGAGAGGTTGATACTCTCCCACGCTGGCAACCTGGTATCAGATTGTGGTGGGGTAACTGCTTCAGCATAGAGCGAGACCTGTTCTTGCTCCTGTTCGATATCATACGAAAACCCATTGAAGGCGGCATCTGTCGCATATTGGTCAATGAGTGTGTGCGCACACTGGCGGTACTGGTCCGCAAGCGTATCATAATCCGGTCTGATACCATGCTCTTCAAGCACAGCATACAACGTTTCGCCAACTTCGTGGGCCATTCGCCCGAGACCACCGTCTCCTTCAACGGGTCGATGCTCGTGTTGATGTGTTCCCAAATCAACTTGTGCAGTGCCGTCAAATCCTGCGTGCTGAAACGCATCGGCCAACGTTCCAATTTCGAGTCCCCATCCTCGGGGCACGCGGAGTTTCTTTGCGAGGTCGCCAGTCAGTGCAAACTCACCCGAAAGTGTATATCGAAACGCAGAGAGGTATGCGAGCAGGTCAGCAGTCCACCCTAGTTGTTCTACTGCACGAATGAGCGGTGTTACAAAGAGTCGAAATAGTCGGCCGTAGAACTGTTGGTTTTCAATCCGGGCGTAGTATGCTTTCGAGAACGTGTATCCACGAGACAACGGAAACAGCAACCGAGGTACTGTTGTTTCATCGTATGTAATAGCATCGGCATCATGAACGACAACATACTCGCTCTCGCTGGCGAGTCCAAGTGCCAGCCACACATCGCGACCTTTGCCCGTTTGGCCGTTCAGGTCATAGCGTGCAAGGGTCTGTTCAACCTCCGGTGCCGTACACCAGAAAAGCGTTAGTGGGAGCTCAAACGAGTGGAGCCATTCACTCACGTCGTGGACAATCGACGAGTCGGCTCGCAACGGTACGATAACGCGCTCAGGATTCAGCGAAGCAAGCGTCCGAAAGACCCGCTCAGTTGCGGCGCTCCCATAGTCCTGCGCAGTGAGCGGGACGACAATCGTTGCACGGCTGACGGGTGTCGTGGGTGTGGCCCCGTTGTAATCGTGTATCGTCGCAATTCGCTCCTGGACATACTCCATCGCCATGGTGTTTGACCATGGAGTCAAAAACTAACCGGTTCCTACGGGGCTTTTTACCGGAGGCCCGAGTAGGGCCAAGTATGGACTCAGTTCGGAAGGGCTTGCGCTCCGGTGACATTGAAAAAGACACCTACGAACGACTCAACTGTTCGGGATGTGAGGTAACGCTGGAGACGAAAAACGACCCGGATGCACTCGGGAAGGTCCGTCGTTGTCCCGAATGTGGCAAAGAGTGGCAACGAATTGGGTAAGTGGTGATTACCGTGCTGGGGACGAATTGACTCACTCGTTGGGGAAGAGTCCTTACTGACAGTATGTCGGTGCCGATAAGTACCGCATCGAGTAACTGGTCACGTATGGAGATGGATGACCCCGCGATGTTGGCAGCACGCAATGCCTTTCTTGTCTTGCTCGTCGTGTTGTTTGGATTCAGCGTCTATCAGTTCGCGTTCGTCGATGATGCTCCACCAACCGGAGCAGCGCTGTGGGCCCTCGGTGCTGGTGTCTATTACTTCTCGCGGTATTACTACCGAAAACAGGCAGAGTAAACGAAGAAGGCGCAGTTACAGATTGTTTTTAAGCTACAGGTTGCCGTCTTCACACTACAGATAGCCTTCTTCAAGCAGGAGTTCGCCATTCAGCACGGAAGCACCGGCAGCGCCCCGCATCGTGTTGTGTGCAAGACAGTTGAACTGCAATCCACCGTCAGTTTCTTGCAAGCCACCGACCGAAATGGCCATCCCATTCTCGCGGTTCCGGTCAAGACGCGGCTGTGGTCGTTCGGGCTCGTCGAACACGTGAATCAACTGTTCAGGCGAACTTGGCAAGGAACCAGATGGGTATGATTCGAATGCCTCGGCTGCCGCTGAGACGGTTACTGGGTCTTCCGTATCGACCCAGACGTTTTCGAGGTGACCATCAAGCGTCGGGATACGGTTACAGGATGCATCGACGCGAGCATCGTGCCAGTCGATAGCTGACCCATCGAATGACCCAAGCAGTTTTCGTGACTCGGTTTCCATTTTCGATTCCTCGCCGCCGATATGTGGGATGGCGTTGTCGATAATCTCCATCGAGCTAACTCCGTCATAGCCTGCCCCAGAAACAGCTTGCAGCGTGGAGACGGTGATACGCTCGATTCCGAATGCTTCGTCAAGGGCTGCAAGCGGTGGAACCATCGTAATTGTCGAACAGTTCGGGTTTTTCACCAGTGCACCATCCCATCCATAATTTTCGCGCTGGGTTTCGATAATATTCAGATGGTCGCCATTGACCTCCGGAACGGTGAGAGGGACATCATCATCTGTCCGGTGATTTGAGGAGTTCGAGGAGACAATATAGCCCTCTTTACAGAACTTGGGCTCGACGACTTCGCCGATACCCGACGGGAGTGACGAGAAGATGATATCAACGTCGTCGGGGACTGCTCCAGGCGCAGTTTCACCAACCGTTATCTCAGCCACAGAGTCCGGGATGGGTGTATCAATCCGCCATTTAGCGACATCTCGGTACTGGCTTCCAGCGCTCGACTCGCTGGCTGTCAGCGCAACGATTTCGAACGCTGGGTGGGGGTCGAGTAGTTGAATGAGTCGCTGTCCAACGGCTCCGGTCGCACCAAGAATTCCGGCACGTACTGTCATACCCGTCCGTACTGCTACGCCCACTCAAAACAGTTTGGAAATGCATCCCATACCTTGATTGATACGACAGACTTGCTAGTGCTGTTCGTCAGTTTCTGATTCCTCGGCATCCTTCCACTCGCCGATGCCCGCAGGGTCCAGGTGAAGATGAACATCTCCTACATCCTGAACCGCTAAAACCCTGTTTCGAAGTTCGGTTTCCAGGTCGTGGGCTTCGTAAATGGTCAGCGCCCCATCGACTTCGACGTGTGCCTCGACTTCCAGTTGCGGCCCGTCGTAATAGACAACAAGGTCGTGGGTTCCCTGTACATCAGGATGAGAACGAAGCGTCTCTGCGACCTCCGTCCGATAGGTCTCTGGCGCAGCACGACCCGAAAGATACGAGAGATTCTCTCGCGCGATTGAGATGCCCTGATAGATGACCAGCACACTGACCAATGCACCAGCAACGGCATCCAACTGAGCATAGCCGAACGCAACGCCAATAATCCCAACGAGCGCTGCGGTCGTCGTATAGAGGTCGTTCAAACAGTCGACGGCGAGAGCACGGAGCGCGGTTGCGCCCATCTCGGCATTCATTTTCATCGTATACCAGTAGACGAGGTACATATCGACCATCGCAAACAGCAACGCGCCGATGAGCAGATAACTAAACTCAACTGTTGCACCGACGACGAGCGCCGATGCGGATTGATAGAGCAGATTCAAGCCGAGGACTACGATAACGGCCCCAACGAACAGTGCCGTGAGTGGTTCGATTCGTGCATGTCCGTGGGGGTGGTCCTCATCAGGTTCGTCAAAGCGGCTGTCACCCCAGATGAGTACGACGACGCTTGCAACCAGGTCAGCGACCGAATGTGCCGCATCAGCAAGCAGGGCAACGCTCCCAAAGACGAGACCAGCGGCTCCTTCGACGACAATCTTTGCCGTGTTTCCGAGAACATTCGCCCAGGAAGCACGGGTAAACTTCTGCCGGTCTTCGGCCGCCA